>CAZEZQ010000065.1:0-10528 GCA_964516245.1 uncultured bacterium
GACGATGATGATAGGCCGGGCAATAACCGTGATGATGATGATGATGACAAACGCCCTGGAAGAGGTAAAAGCCAGGATAAAGGCAACAAACCTGGAAATGGAAAAGGCCGTAAATAAAGCAGTAAATTAACAAAATTGGGCTCTAAAAATAGTAGAGCCATTAAATTCTCCTTCATTCTTTAAGTCCCTCCCCCCTAGTCATTTAGGGGGGATTTTTTTTATATTCTCCCATTCATTAAAGTTTCATTTTGGTAATTTATACTATATCGTTCCTTGAATTGATTTGCCTCTTATGAGTTTCATAGACATACTTGGATATATTTACATGAACAGTAAAGATTTTTGTTTAACCAGAAAATAGAGAAAAAAGACCCAATTAAACAAGTGGTTTTGAAGTCAAGAAAGTAAATTTTATACAAATGTATCAATGAATTTTTAATAGTGAAATAAATCAATTTTTAAATGCGGCCAACTTATATCAATTCATAAGATTTATTCTATAATATAAGAAACCTTGGAATGTTAATGAAAAAATCTCTTGAATATAGGGCTTTTCAAAGTTTTATTCTTCGTTAAAATATTGATTAACTTACTTGAGAATATTACGTGCGGACCATTGAATAATGCGGAACTATTTTCTACGCAATTCTCTTGAATTTATCATTCCCATAGTTAAAAAAACAGATATAATTAATCGCGATTCAACTGGTCGAGATACCTAATTGTGTGTATTCTTAGATATTTTATTAACTATACAATAAGGCACTAAAAAATGGCGCTTCAACAAATCAACCAAGGTCTAGATATCCCCATTGACGGTGATCCAAAGCAAGAAATCGAACCGGCGCGTCCAGTGAATCGAATCGCCATCATGGCGAATGATTATGTGGGAATGAAACCCACAATGAAGGTGAAACCGGGAGATTTCGTCAAGCGCGGCCAAATCTTGTTTGAAGACAAGAAAATGCCGGGTGTTTTTTTTACAGCGCCAGGAGCGGGCACGGTAAAAGCGGTCAATCGCGGTGAACGCCGGGCGTTGCAATCGGTGGTTATCGATCTTTCCGAATCTGAAAAGAAAAACAAATGGAATGAAGATGAAGTCCAAATATTCGAATCATACCAACCCAAAGCCAATCCTAATGAATTCAGCCGGGATGAAGTGCAAGCCCTGCTAATCGAATCTGGATTGTGGACCGCCTTGCGCGCCCGGCCCTTTGGACGAGTGGCGAAGCCGGAAACGGTCCCTCATGCATTGTTTATCAACCTGATGGATACCAATCCTCATGCCCCATCGGTGGATGTGGTGATGAGAGGCAGCGAAACCGCGTTTGCGGCTGGAGTGGCGATCCTTTCGAAATTGCCGGAATCCATCGCTTATGTATGCAAAGCCCCGCAAACGGATATGCCGATTTTGCGGGCGGAAAATGTAAAAATTGAAGAATTCACCGGACCCCATCCAGCGGGCACGGTGGGTGTGCATATGCACTACTTGGCTCCGGTTACCCGTGAAAAAATCAACTGGTATGTAAATTATCAGGATGTGATTGCGGTGGGGAAATTGTTTTCAACAGGCAAACTCGATGTGGAGCGAGTGCTCTCTCTGGCGGGTCCAACTGTCAAAAACCCACGTTTGCTTCGCACTCGTTTGGGCGCCTGTATCGATGAACTTTGCCAGGATGAACTGGAAGATACTGAAAACCGTGTGATTTCAGGATCAGTACTCAATGGCGTAAATGCTCAAGGTGGCATTTTCGGCTATCTGGGCCGCTACCATCACCAAATTTCGGCATTGGAAGAAGGCCACAAGCGGGAATTTTTAGGGTGGTTGACACTCGGTTCAGATAAATTTTCGATTATTCGCACCTTTTTATCCGGCTGGCAAAAACCCAAAAAATTCAAATTCAGTACCACAACCAATGGTTCAGACCGCGCGATGGTTCCGATTGGGATGTACGAACGTGTAATGCCGATGGATATTATGCCCACCTTTTTGCTGCGCAGCATGGTGATGGGCGATATCGAGAAAGCGGAAAAACTGGGCATTTTGGAATTGGAAGAAGAAGATTTGGCTCTGTGTACATTTGTGTGTCCGGGCAAGACAGAATACGGACCCATATTGCGGAAAAATTTGGATACGATTGAGAAGGAAGGCTGATGAAGTTCATAAGACAACTTCTGGACAAACAAGAAGAAATGATGAAACCCGGCGCGAAGTTGGAGAAGTTGTATCCGCTTCATGAAGCCACCGACACATTTTTCTTCACGCCGGATAAGGTGACAAAAAGCGCGGCCCATGTGAGAGATGCGCTGGACCTCAAACGCATGATGATCACAGTAGTGGTGGCCCTGATCCCCTGTGTGTTGATGGCGATGTACAACACAGGCTATCAGGCCAACCTGGCAATTTCGAACGGCCTGGGTGAAGGGTACGGCTGGCGCGGAGATTTGATCGAATGGATTGGGCTTGGTTTTTCGCCCAGCAATATTTTGTCGTGCTTTATTCATGGCGCATTGTTTTACATACCGGTTTTGTTGGTCACCTTTATTGTCGGCGGAAATTTGGAAGCCTTGTTCGCCATCGTTCGCAAGCACGAAATTAACGAAGGTTTTTTGGTCACGGGTATGCTGTTCCCACTAATTTTGCCACCGACAATTCCGCTCTGGCAGGTGGCGGTGGGGATCGCGTTTGGTGTGATTATCGGCAAAGAAGTGTTCGGCGGCACGGGAATGAATATTTTAAACCCTGCGCTCACTGCGCGGGCGTTTTTGTTCTTTGCCTATCCCGCTGAAATTTCCGGTGACCGAGTATGGGTGGCCGCGGATGGTTTTAGCGGACCTACCTTGTTGGCCCAGGCCTTCAATGAAGGCATGAGCGGTTTTGCCAATGATTCATGGATAACAAGTTTTCTCGGGTTTATCCCCGGTTCGATGGGAGAAACCTCTGCGTTGGCCTGTCTAATTGGGGCGGTGATTTTGATCGCCACTCAGGTGGGGTCATGGCGAACCATGGCCGGTGTGGTGATCGGAACCGTCATCATGGCTTTGACTTTGAATGGCTTGGCCGGTTTTGTGGATAATCCATTTTTCGAAGTGCCTTTCTGGTGGCATTTCGTGATCGGAGGCTGGGCGTTCGGCGCCGTCTTTATGGCCACCGATCCGGTTTCATCGGCTTTCACTGATTCGGGCAAATGGATATATGGATTTTTTATTGGAATTTTGGTGGTTTTGATTCGGGTGGTGAATCCCGCGTATCCGGAAGGCATGATGCTGGCGATTTTGTTTATGAATATCTTTGCCGCCACCATCGACCACATCATCGTGGAAGGAAATATCAAGAGAAGGATGGCTCGCCATGCAGCAGTTTAACGCTCTCTATACCATTAAATTTTCGGCCATTGTGTGTATTGTATGCTCTCTTTTGGTCTCCAGCGCGGCTGTAGGCCTGCAGGGATTGCAAAAACGCAACGCTGTCTTGGATAAACGGAAAAATGTTTTGATGGCCATTGGAGAAGTAAAACCTGGAGAATCGATCTCAGCAGAAGAAGTGGAAAAGAAATTTGAACATATTGAGCCGTTGGTGATCGATCTGAATACCGGAGAAGAGACGGATATTGATCCAACAACATTCGATCAACAAAAGGCGATGAAAGATCCCGAAACCAGCAAGAAGGCTCCGCAAAATCCGGCGCAAGTCCGACGAATACCAAACCACGGCTTGGTGTATAAAGTGATGGATGGTGACAAGGTGGATATGTTGGTCTTGCCGATTGAAGGCAAGGGATTATGGTCAACGCTATATGGATTCTTGGCTTTGGATGCGGACACCACCACGATTGAAGGCATTACATACTATCAGCATGGTGAAACGCCGGGTTTGGGCGGTGAAGTGGACAATCCCAAGTGGAAATCACTGTGGCCGGGACGGCAGGCATACGGAGACAATTGGGAACCACAAATTCAAGTGATCAAAGGACAGGCCGGTCCACCGGAACAAACTCCACATAAAGTGGATGGTTTATCTGGAGCAACCATCACCAGCCGCGGCGTGACCCACATGCTGCGATTTTGGTTAGGCGAAAACGGATACGGTCCGTATTTGGAAAAATTCCGAAAAGAACACGGAGTGGCGTAATGATAGGCAAGCAACAAAAATCAGTGCTTCTAGACCCCTTAATGAACAACAACCCCATTGCCCTGCAAGTATTGGGGATTTGTTCAGCGCTGGCAGTAACCACGAAAATGGATACAGCATTTGTGATGTGCCTGGCGCTCACATTTGTTCTCGCCGGTTCCAACGTGACTGTCAGTTTTGTGCGCAACAAAATTCCCCCCAGCGTGCGAATCATCGTCCAATTGTCGGTGATCGCTTCATTAGTGATTATCACCGATCAGGTGCTGAAAGCATTTGCCTATGAAATTAGCAAACAGCTTTCGGTGTTTGTCGGCTTGATCATTACCAATTGCATTGTTATGGGGCGGGCCGAAGCCTACGCCATGCAAAATGGCCCTTACATGAGTTTGCTCGATGGCATTGGCAACGCTATGGGATACAACCTGATCTTGTTGGCCACAGCGTTTTTCCGTGAGTTGTTTGGTTCCGGCTCATTATTCGGCGTGCAGATTTTCACATTGGCGACAGAAGGCGGTTGGTATACTCCCAACGGTATGATGGTTCTTTCGCCGGGCGCGTTTTTCCTCATTGGACTCTTTATTTGGATCATTCGAACCATAAAACCCGAACAAATCGAGGCGAATTAAAATGGTAGAACATCATCTCAGTTTATTTGTCAAAGCGGTATTCGTTGAGAACATGGCATTAGCCTTCTTTTTGGGCATGTGTTCCTTTCTCGCTTGTTCAAAGAAAGTGGATACCTCCTTCGGATTGGGGATGGCGGTCGTCTTTGTGTTGGGAATTACCGTCCCGCTCAACAATCTGATTTACAATTATCTTCTCAAAGAAGGCGCATTGGTGTGGCTGCCGATTGTCGGAAATCAAATGGCTGCGGTCGATCTCTCATTTCTTGGTTTTATCAGCTACATTGGAACCATTGCGGCAATGGTTCAAATCGTAGAAATGACGTTAGACCGCTATCTACCCGCGCTCTATAACACATTGGGAATCTTTCTACCACTGATTGCGGTGAACTGCGCGATTCTGGGCGCCTCACTATTTATGGTAGAGCGAGACTACACCTTTGCTGAAAGCGTGACATTCGGGCTTGGAAACGGGGTCGGTTGGCTGTTGGCGATTGTGGCGCTGGCCTCCATTCGAGAGCGATTGGTTTATAGCAATGTCCCGCCGGGATTGCGCGGTTTGGGCATAACCTTTTTGTTGACCGGTTTGTTGGCGATTGGTTTTATGGCATTTGCTGGCATTCAATTGTAAAAAATTCATCGCGTGGAGTAAGTAACGATGACTACCGTTTTTCTTGGAATATTTATGTTCACCTTTGTGATTGTCGCATTGGTCGGCGTATTGCTGATGGCAAAATCGAAATTGATTCCCGGCGGCGAAGTGAACATCATGATTAACGATGATCCTGAACATTCGCTAACTGCCAACAGTGGAGGCACTCTGCTGGGGATGTTGGCCGAAAACAAAATATTTATCCCTTCAGCCTGTGGCGGCAAAGGCAGTTGCGGGGTGTGCAAAGTGAATGTTATGGAAGGCGGCGGTTCTTTGCTGCCCACAGAAACTTCTCACATTGCACGCGGCGAAGCGCGTGAAGGCTGCCGGTTATCCTGCCAGGTGAAGGTGAAGAACGATATGAAGATCGAGGTTCCGGCTGAGATCTTCAATATCCGCAAGTGGGAATGCACGGTTCGCTCCAACCACAATGTGGCTACCTTTATCAAAGAGTTGGTTTTGGAACTGCCCCAAGGTGAAGAAGTGCCCTTCCGTGCCGGTGGTTACATCCAAATTGAAGCGCCGCCTCATGAAGTGCATTACAAGGATTTCGAGGTTGAAGAACAGTTCCGTGATGAATGGGACAAATTCGATTTGTGGCGCTTCTCTTCGAAAGTGGATGAAAAAATTGAGCGAGCCTATTCGATGGCGAACTATCCACTCGAAAACGACATCATTATGTTGAATGTGCGGATCGCAACACCGCCGCCTCGCCAGCCTGATTTGCCTCCCGGAAAAATGTCTTCTTTCATCTTCAGCCTCAAACCGGGTGACAAGGTAACCATTTCAGGCCCCTATGGTGAGTTCTTCGCGAAAGACACCAATAACGAAATGGTGTTTATCGGTGGAGGCGCAGGCATGGCGCCAATGCGTTCGCATATCTTCGACCAATTCAAGCGCATTCACACCAACCGAAAAGTTTCTTTCTGGTATGGAGCGCGAAGCTACCGTGAAATGTTCTATGTGGATGATTTTGATTCCATCCAAAACGAACACGATAATTTCAACTGGTATGTCGCGTTATCAGAACCCAAACCGGAAGACAATTGGAATCGACCAACTGGGTTTATTCACCAAGTGTTGTTGGATAATTACTTGAAAGAGCACGAAGCGCCCGAAGATATTGAATATTACATCTGCGGCCCGCCCATGATGAACACCGCAGTGATCAACATGCTGCATGACCTGGGCGTAGAAGATGACAACATTGCGTTTGATGACTTTGGCGGGTAAAAAGAAGTAATCAATTAATAACAAAAAATCCGGGTAGAGCCGTTAGGTTCTACCCGGATTTATTTATCCATATTCACACGAATCCTCCATGGCATTTGATTTTGTCAAAGGGTAACATCGGCTTCTAGCCGGCACGTTTTTCTCGCAGCATCCCCTGAAATTATTATTGTCCTTTTGGTCCTTTTGGTCCTTTTGGTCTTTTATGTCCTTTTATAACCCACTAATTCAAATGTCATAAACTACTAATTTCCGCATTCTAATTCAATCTTGAGTAAAATTGCCAACCCTATCATCTCATAAACGCAATTAATACCTCAAAATTGCCCCATGAAACACCCAAAAAACATGTTGGATTGACTTTGCAATAATCCTCAGAATAGTGACAAAACAAAAAAATGCGGGTGGCAAAGGGAGGCCACCCGCGTACAAAGAGGGGGTATGTATGGAACGAACTAGTGGGATAGTTCGTTGAAGGCGTTATCGAGCCCATGCCGCATAATCCATGCTTGGGCGTTAGGATTATTAGAATGGCGCATTTTGCTCATGGCGAGTTGAAGGGGCTGCTTTGCGTTTTCACTTATTTCCATTTTCATCAACGCTTGTGCGGCAACTGCGTAGACCGAAGCGCATGCGGCGGCATGCCCTTGATTGTAGAGAGGGGCTCCGTGCGCAATGGCGGTTTGAATAAGATTTCGCGCTGATGAATACTTGTCGCTGGGAAGAATCACCGAATCTATCACGTGAATCACACCGTTGGTGGCATTGATATCGGTTTTGACAATTTTTGAACCGTTTACGAATGCATCCCCATCTTCCACTTTGGCTTTCAGGGGTATTTCAGCTAGTGAATTGAATTTCCCTTTTTCGAGAACATCTTCTGAGAATGCGCGCCCGGAAACGACATGTAGTTTTAGAATGGTTTGCAGTTTTTCTTTGTTTTCAGGCTTTAAGAGTGATTCCACCGTCCCTTCCGGCAGTTTGGCAAACGCTTCGTCAGTGGGTGCAAATACTGTGAATGGGCCTTCCCCTTGAAGAGCATCTACTAAATCAGCGGCTTTGAGAGCAGCCGCTAATGTGTTGAAAGAACCCGCTTCAACGGCAGTTTCAACAATATTTTTGTCACTGGGCAGGATGACGGAGTCAATGACATGGATAACGCCATTGCTGGTTTTGATATCCGTTTTCACAACATTGGCATCATTGATCATGACCTTGCCGCCATCAACTGTAACTGATGCACGCTGGCCATTTACGGTTTGTGCGCCGGAGAGTTCAACCACATCTTTGGCCATCACTTTTCCGGAAACAACATGATAAGTGAGAATGCTCTGCAATTTCTTTTTGTTTTCCGGTTTCAACAAGGTTTCTACGGTACCGTCCGGCAACTTGGCGAACGCGTCATCGGTGGGGGCGAATACAGTGAAAGGACCATCACCTTTCAAAGTATCCACCAAACCGGCCGCCTTCACAGCGGTGACCAAGATATTGAACTGCCCGGCACTCACAGCGGTATCCACAATGTCTTTGGACTTATTGTGCTGTGAGGCTTCTGTGAACATGGGAAATGCGGCAAGGGCGAAAATAACAACATACTGTACGGCTCTCTTCATAACTACTACCTTTCCTTTTTTTGAATTTCGGATTTGAATTCCGATGTTTTGAATACGGTTAGCATGATAACAAGTAACGTTTTTTCGTCCATACAATAACAAAACTTATTAAATAAAATTTTAAATTTATTATAAAAAATAATCTTATCCATTTATCAACTCATTAAATATGAGTATATTACAGTAATATACTTAAAATTTTAGCCAATATGACATGAATGAAAAATCGGATAAGCAGAATGAAATTAAATGTTTTAACGTTCTTTTATTTGAATGAAATTTCATCCAAAAATAGGCTATATCCGTTGCCCTGAACGAGAAGCGCAAACATGGGTACAATCGTCATCTATATCAAGTTGCAGGAGTTAGGGTCATGGCTGATGGATTTCAAATTGAAACAAGAAATATGGCTGGTGGAATATTGGATGCTCAGGTGGCGGAGTTACTGCAGCTAATGGAAAAAATGGATTCGCCGCCTTTTGAATCTCTGTCACCGGAAGAGGCGCGCAAAGCAATTGGTGACCGAGTGTACGAAATCGGCGGTGAGAAGATAGCACTGGGGAAAGTGGAGGACCGCACCATTCCAGGACCTGGAGGAGATTTGCCGATACGTGTCTTCACGCCAGAGGGAAAAGGACCGTTCCCTGCCCTGCTGTATTTCCACGGTGGCGGTTGGGTCACCTGCAATACAGAAACATATGATCCCGCCTGCCGCCAGGTTTGCAATCTGTCGAATTGTATCGTGGTTTCGCTCGATTACCGCCTGGCGCCGGAACACAAGTTCCCTGCCGCTAATGAAGATGCGATGGCGGCCTTGCAATGGCTGGAGCAAAACGGTTCTGAAATTGGTGTGGATGCCGGCCGGATCGCCGTTGGGGGTGACAGCGCAGGTGGACAAATGGCGGCGGTCTTGGCGCTCCGCTGCCGCGATGAGGGCGGCCCTTCGATTGCGCTGCAGTTGCTGATTTATCCGGTCACAGACTTAACCCGGATGGATACGGAAAGTTATCAGCAATATTCCGATGGCTGCTTTTTAACCAAGGGAATGATGGAGTGGTTTCGCGGGCATTATTTGAATTCTCTGAGCGACGCCCAATCCCCCCATGCCTCACCACTTTTAGCGGAAGATTTATCAGGTTTGCCTCCCGCATATATCTTGACGGCTGAATTTGATCCATTGCGCGATGAGGGAGAAGCGTATGCGAAAAAACTCGATGACGCGGGGACCCCGGTACGCTGCGTACGGTACAATGGGTTGATTCATCCTTTTTGGAGTTTAGGGGGAGTGATCGATGCGACGCATGAAGCGTATCGGGAAACAGCAGATGCGCTAAAAAAAGCATTTTATTGAAAGCGAATTCGGCGCAGGTGAATCTCCTGATCTTCTGAACTGCAGGCAAGATGGCAGGCGTAGCCTTTGGCGATGTGCAGTTCGTTGAAATACCAGGTGTTTTCATCCAAGGTGGCGCGGTTGGATTGGATGTGAATGTGTTTCAGCGGTGCGGAAAGCCCACGGCCGTCGGCTTTAATGATCGATTCCTTCAAGGTCCACCAGCGGTAAAACTCATGGGATGGATCGGGCGCGTGGTGGATTCGCCGCCACTCTTCGTTGCTCATAAACTGGGAAAAGTCATGAAAATCGATGTTGCGAATGCCTTCGATATCCACCCCGATACGCTCATTGAGCACCAGCGCGCAGAGCACATACTCACCTGAGTGTGTGATGTTGAAATCAATATTGCCCTCCAAATACGGTCGGTCATAGTTGTTGTATTGCAGCATTTGCAAGCAATTGGAAGACGCCCCCAAACCAATCAATCCTTTGCGCAATAACAAACGGGCAAACAGCCGGGCGTGCCGGTCTTGCCATTTGTAATACCGCTCAATGCGCTCCTGCTCGGCATCAGGCAATCTTGCCATTAGTGTCTCCCAAGAAGAAAGAGACAGTGGTTCTGTGAAGTATGTGTAATAAATAATCGCCATAAAATTTTTTGAGTCATACCAGAATGCATCAAGCACTAGTGAACTGCAATAAGTCGAAGGAATATGTTACATTCAATACTTTGGTAAATTCAATTCCGGGGAGATGCTGGTATGGAACAAGCTGCAGAGAGCAATCAAGAAGGGATGGGAATCAAAGAGCCCCCTGAGGGCCTGCTGGCCTCGCTGCGTTTTATGGGGCCGGGGCTGATTTTGTCGGCGGCGATTGTGGGCTCGGGTGAGTTGATCGCCACCACTTCGATGGGAGCCCAAGCGGGCTTTGCCCTGCTGTGGGTGA
>CAZEZQ010000065.1:10538-12627 GCA_964516245.1 uncultured bacterium
GATTTTATTGGGCTGCGTAGTAAAGGTGGCGGTGCAGCTCGAATACGGCCGCTTTTGCATCAGCCACGGCCTGCCCACCTATCAGGCGTGGAATTATGTAGGCGGTTCTAGATTCTCCGGTTTGCATTGGACGGTGTGGATTGGCCTCATTTACATGATTGCCAACATGTTCGGCCAAGCGGGAGTACTTGGCGGCGCAGCTCAGGTAGCAAATTACGCGATACCGGCAGCGGGAATTGCTGTATGGGTGTTTTTGATTGCGATATTAATCGGTTTTTTGTTGTTTAATGGAAAATACGGAATTGTGGAAATCACTGCCATGTTGCTCAACTTGTTCTTTATTTTGACTGTATTTTATTGTGTATATTCACTACAAAGCACAGAATATTCATTTTCGTTCGGCGATATGTTGAGCGGACTCTCACTCACTATGCCGGTGGATGCGATTCCATTGGCAGTGGCGGCTTTCGGCATTACCGGAGTGGCCTCGGGCGAAATTGCCATGTACCCCTATTGGTGCTTGGAAAAAGGCTACTCTGCCTGGACGGGTCCAAAGGATGAATCCAGCGAATGGGTACGGCGAGCCAAGGGCTGGATTCGCGTAATGACATTGGATGCGCTGGTATCGATGGTGATCTACACACTGGCGACCTGCGCATTTTACATCTTGGGAGCTACGGTGTTGCACGCACAGGAGCAATTGGCGGATGGCAATGAGTTTATCTTGCAGCTCTCTTCCCTGTTTACAGATGTATTGGGTGAAGGGGCGCGCAATATCTTTATGCTGTGCGCGTTTGCGGTGTTGTTTTCAACGATATTTGCCAACTCGGCGGCGTTTTCGCGCTTGTGGACCGACTTTTTCGGATTGCGCAAATGGATCGAATGGCACAACCCAAAAGAACGCTTGCTCTCAATTGCCATTGTGAGCGTTTTGTTCCCCATTATCTGCGGCGTTCTTTATTTGTTCTTCCAAAAACCGTTATTATTAGTGGTCTTCATGGGGATCAGCAATGCGTTGTTTTTGGTGGTGGTGGCTTATCAGGCGGTAATCTTTCGCTACCAACACACCGATAAACGGCTGCAACCGTCAATCTATTATGATTTAGCGTTGTGGATAAGTTTAATCGCGATTGGGTTTATGGCTGTACGAACGGTAGTATCACTGTTTGGATAATAATGATAAGAGGAAATGTTTATGAAAATCACCAATGTTGAAACGTTTTTACTAGATGTACCACTACAGCAGCGGGCGATTACCGATTCGCAAACGGTGGTGGAGGGAGTGGAATTTGTTCAAGTGCGAATCGATACCGGCGAAGGCATTAGCGGTTGGGGATTCAACTGGAACTACACCAAAGGCGCGCGGGCGGTGAAAGTGATTATTGATGATACCTACACTCCACACCTGCTGGGGCGTGACCCGATGCGGCACAAAGAGATCATGAAAGATCTTTATATGAAGAATCACTTCATCGGGCGGGTGGGCATCACCCGAGTGGGCCTGTGTGCAATCAATATGGCGTTATGGGATATTCGATTGAAGAGCGTAGGACTGCCGTTGTGGAAATATTTGGGCGCCTGCAAAGACAAGGTGAAAGCCTACAACACCGACGGCGGCTGGTTGACTTGGACAGTGGATGAGCTGATTCATGATATGAAAAACATCATGGATCGTGGGTTTGATGCGGTGAAGATGAAAATCGGTTTGCCTGATCCCCGTGAAGATTACCGGAGGGTGAAGGCGGTGCGGGAAGCCTTGGGCGATGAGGTGAGACTGATGGTGGACGCCAACACGGTATGGGATTTGAAAACCGCCATTGTGTGGGGACGTAAGCTGGAAGAGTTTGATATCGATTGGCTTGAAGAGCCGCTGCACCCATTCGACAAACGCGCCCACGCCGAACTGGCCAAAGCGCTCGATGTCCCAATTGCGGTTGGGGAGACCATTTATACCAAGTACGATTTTCGCGATTACATTGAGATGGGGGCAGTGGATATCGTGCAGGCGGATTGCACCAAACTGCTGGGTATCGACGAATGGCTGGATGTAGCGGCATTGGAACGCGCGTATAACCGAGAAGTCATCCCC
>CAZEZQ010000066.1:0-1631 GCA_964516245.1 uncultured bacterium
TCTTACTAATGATCGAATAATTCTCAGGGAAATTAATAGCGGTTTTTATTATTACTTGCGTATTGTGAGAGATTGTCACTCTGAATTGATTTAAGTGCAATATTATAAGTATTCGAGGCAGACACAGGGGTCTGCCCCTACATCTATAGAATATTCTACATTTATAAATTATATTTGGTTTTTTTTTCATGACATTGAAGTTTCGGGATTCTGGTGGATCTAGTGGACCTGGTGGACCTGATGGACCTGATGGACTTCATGGACCAAAAAGACCAAAGATCTTCTTTTTTTTTGAATTATACCTCTTTTATTCTATCTTGAAATGTAATTATTTGAAAAAAATATTAACTTTTTGTAATTTAATGTTGCTGTTTTTGAATCATGCGCTAAACTATTAAAACGGGTTAGGGATCATATTACTCTGTTATTGCTTGTTTTTTTGATATATCTATCTGTTTTTGTTGTGTTTATGATTTGAAATGCATCACGAATCCAAATAAATGTCAGTGCATTTTAGATCTTTTGATCTGGCATATAATGAGGATATACCCCATGAAACACTGTATCATTTTATTACCAATCTTCTTGTTTGTTAGTACTACAGTGAATTCTCAAAATGTGGCTCTGTCTACCTTCGCCGGCAATGGAAATAGTGGATATTCAGGCGATGGCCAAGACGCGCTCAATGCAGAACTCAACTCTCCAACTGGGCTTACCATCGATAGCCAAGGCAATATCTTTTTTACGGATCAAAATGTTCATGTGGTGCGCAAAATTGATGGGCAAACGGGCATTATTTCAACTGTTGCAGGGAATGGAAGCCTGGGTTTCAGTGGCGATGGCGGCCCTGCTACCGAGGCTCAACTTGCCCGTCCCACTGGAATCGATGTCGATTCGAACGGCAATCTTTATATTTCAGATTCGTTCAACAACCGTATTCGAAAAGTGGACGCCAATGGTGTAATCACAACCATTGCGGGGAATGGCAGAATCACTCTGAGCGGTGATGGCGGCCCTGCTGTCAATGCGGGTGTGAATCGGCCATTTGGAATATGTGTAATCGAAGATGGATCGATATATTTTACGAGTGACAATCATGTTGTGCGCAAAATCGATGCTGACGGAATTATTAATACAATCGCTGGAACCGGTGTGGTGGGATATTCAGGCGATGGCGGTCCAGCGGAAATTGCCCAGCTTCGTACTCCCATCGGGGTCAAGGTTGATACCAATGGAGTAATTTACATATCCGACAGTGGGAATGATGTCGTCCGAAAAATCGAAAACGGTTTTATCTTCACGATTGCGGGGAATGGGATTGAAGGTGATTCTGGGGATGGTGATCTTGCCGTCAGGGCCAGCTTGAATGAACCCACCGACCTGTTGATCAATGGTGAGGGTGAACTACTTATCTCCGATTCCAATAACAATCGAATCCGAAAAATTGACAATCAAGGGATCATTCGTCCTTTCGCTGGGACCGGTGAAGCCGGTTTTGCCGGGGATGGCGGCTTGGCAATCAATGGAAAACTGCATGAGCCGCGCGGCATGGTGTTGAATAGCAGCAATGAAGTGATTTTTGCCGACTTGAACAACAGCCGCATACGCAAAGTGGGCATGCCTGAACCGGT
>CAZEZQ010000066.1:1641-7134 GCA_964516245.1 uncultured bacterium
GAGCGGATATTATCGCTTTTGTAAATAATGTCATTCAGCTGAATGGCGGGGCAATTGGTGGATTGGGAAATTACAATTTCACTTGGTCGATTGTATCAGGCCCCAATTTGTCGAATGCTCTATTGTCATCAACCGATATTGCTGCGCCTGCGTTTCAACCAACACGAACAGGGACTTATGCGATTGAAATGACTGTTGAAGACCCGGCGGTTGGGTTGGATAGTGATGTATTGACTGTGGTGGTTCTTCAACCCAATTCATTGAGTGACGTTATCGTGACTGACGATGCCAATTCAATCGTGGATCTATCCAATGGGTTGGACCAAGATGCCGCCAACGACCGTGCTTTGGCCATACGCTGGAACTTGGACCCCAACAAAGTGGATCCCAATGATATCAGCAAGATTCAAGTATTGGTTCAACAGGATGGAGAAAACGACTATTCACTTTTGAGTGAGCTTCAAGGAGCCGCACTTTTTTTAGAATGGGCGCACAATAGTTCCAATTTGGTAGAGCCTGCGTACAGTAATGGGCCACTATTCGGCCGTTCTTACCGGTTCCGTATACTTGTGTTCACCAAGAGCGGCAATCCTATTTTTCAGGGGCCGTTTGACAATTTAGGGCCGGTGGCGTTTGAAGAGCTGCCCCCTCCCACCAACACGCCAACCCCGACCAATACATTCACACCCACTTCGACACCGACGCACACACCATCACCAACCAGTACGTATACCCCAAGCCATACGCCCACTTCAACCAATACGCCGAGCCATACGCCTACGTATACGCCAACTCATACAACGACAAATACACCAACACCGTCTAATACATATACGCCGACGAACACCCCAACCCATACCGGCACGCCGACGAATACACCGACAGCCACAAATACGTATACGCCGAGCCATACACCAACGAATACGGGAACACCGACAAATACATTTACTCCGAGCCATACCCCAACACCAAGCAGCACCTTCACGCCAACAAATACGCCGACAAATACTGGGACACCGACACACACATTTACGCCCAGCAACACTCCAACCGTGACGCCCACGTTTACTCCCAGCAATACCCCGCTGCCCAGCAACACACCCACGCCACCGGATTCAACCTTGCTGGTTGTGAATGGAGAGCGGGTTGAAGATGAAATCACACAATCCAGTGAAGCCCATTGGTATCATTTTGTTCCTTCTCAAGACGGAGAAGTGAAAATCGAAACGTATTTGGTTCCCAATCAACAATATCTGCTTGATTCTGTCATTACCCTGTTTGGACCGGATAATTCACATACGCAAATGGCAGAAGACGACAACAGTGGAGACGCTCATTTTTATCTTTCGAAAATCACCGCAAATGTAGAAGGCAATAAAACCTACTATGTTCGGGTGCGGGGCAAGTTTTGGCGTAATGTCGGCCCGTATGGAATCGATGCATCTCTCAGCGTTCCCACTCCAACGCCAACACATACACCGAGTTCGACCCCTACTTTTACTCCAACACCGATGAGTGGTGATCCTGACATTCGGGTTGAACCGCTTGCATTGAATTTCACACGGATAGACAATAGCGGCCAGGAGGTGCAGGAACTGGCGAAACGTTCACTCGCCAAAGAGGATCAGCGGATATTGTTACATTCGGGAGAAATCGATACATCCAATATCAAATACAACAGCAGCGGCGGTTATCAAACCCAGTTCGCCGCTCGAGCAGGCAAACGCCATGTTTTAATGCAATTTGACAGCATCCCCACACAGGCCGAACGGGCCTCATTGAAAGAACGCGGCATCACACTGCTTTCGTATGTTCCCAACAATTCTTATTGGGCGAGCGTTGAACCGAACTTTGGCAGCGTTCAAGGATTCTCGGCTTTGTCGAAACAAGACAACGTTCGTTTTCTGATGGACTCTGAAGAAGTGAATAAAATTTCTCCGCTTATATCGAATCAAAACTATACCGATGATATTGTGAGAGAGGACGGCCGTATTGAACTCATCGTGCAAGTTTTCTCGGATGTGGAGCGCAGCGATGTTGAACAAAGCATACAGGATCTCGGTGGTGAGACCCTCGCTTGGCCTATGAAATATGGGGCCCATGTTGCCATTCTTCCTGAACTTATTCCCCTGGTATCGAAATTGGATGCTGTGGAATGGATCGAACCCGCGCCGGGTCCGCTTTCAACCATGAACAATGTTGCAGCTTTGCGTGTGCATGCGGACGACCTCTATTCTCTCCCCTATGAATTGGACGGGAAAAATATTTTGGTTGGTGTTTGGGATGAAGCGCGAGTCTTCAATCACAAGGAACTAAATGGCCGCTTGTCGTATGGCGATTCAAACACCAATATTAGCAACCATGCAACCCATGTTGCCGGAACAGTCGGAAGCGCCGGAACGGATGCTCGATCGAAAGGCATGGCGTACAAAGCAGCCATAAAATCCTTTGACTGGAACAGTGATACTTCTGAGATGGATTCTGCTGCATCAAATCTTTCCAATCCCATTCGGCTTTCAAACCACTCTTACGGACTGGTTGTGGGTTGGTATTGGAGCGGTGGATGGAAATTCTTCAACAATGTCGGCTGGTTTGGCAAGTACCTTTCATGGAGCCGCGAATATGACCGGATCGCCCGCGATACCGGCTTGGCCATTTTTAAAGCCGCTGGCAACGATCGCAGTGATGGGCCGGATGCGGGAACCAGCGGATCGCGAAAAGACGGGCCCTATGACACCATCGGTCCCCGCGGAGTTGCCAAAAACATTTTGACCATCGGGGCCACTACGGATAATGATTTCGTTACCAGCTTCAGCAGCTGGGGGCCAGTGGATGACGGGCGGGTCAAACCTGATTTGGTGGCCAATGGGGAACTCTTGTATTCGACGCTGCCGTACAATTCATACGGCTCTAATTCGGGAACCTCGATGGCGAGCCCCAGCGCCTGCGGGACGGCTGCGCTTTTGTATGAATTTTATCAAACCCTTTTCGGCCAAGCGCCCGACCTCGCCGCTTTCAAAGCGATGTTGATTCACGGCGCTGAAGACCGTGGGCGTCCGGGTCCGGATTATGAATATGGGTGGGGGCTAATACATGCGAAACGGTCTGCTGATTTGATGAAAGATGAATTGTGGAAAGAAGATTCTGTCGGTCATGGCGAAGTGGCTGCCAACCGCGTCTACATTCCCGAAAATACGCCTGAATTTAAAATTACCCTGGTGTGGACCGATGTGCCCGGTTCAATTTCTGCCCCGAACGCAATTGTCAATAATTTGGATCTTGTATTACGCTCACCATCTGGAACGACATACCGGCCATGGATTTTGGACAAAAACAATCCAACAGCCAACGCCGCCACTGGAGTGAACCAAGTGGATAACGTGGAACAAATTGTGGTGGCAAACCCAGAGGCGGGTTCTTGGCAAGTGGAAGTGCAGGGGAGCTCGATCCCACAGGGACCCAGCCCCTTCGCGATTGTTTCTGAACAATTCGCCAATGAAAATCCATCGCTTTCGTTCAGCATTTACAATGATGGAACCAATGTGCTTGATATCAGCGAGTTGTTTGTTGCAGAGGCCCCGTGGATTGATCTATCCACAGAAGGGCCGTTAACCATTCTGCCCGGCGAATACGAAAAAGTCGAAGTGTCTATTTTTTACGATCAATCACCGCTCAACCAAAGCAGCAAGCAAGTAATGATCATGTCGAATGATCCTGACCTAAATGGTGATGCGTATCCAGACGGCGTCTTCATCAACGTGAATAACAACGCCACACCGACGCCGACCTTTACCCCGACCAATACTCCAACTTCTACAAATACACCAACGGCGACCCATACTCCCAGCAATACGCCGACATCAACGTTCACTCCATCGATCACACCGACATCCACAAATACGCCCACACCGTCAAACACACCAACGATTACACCGACATATACTCCAACAAACACGTTCCCACCGGGTGTGCCGACATTCACATTCACGCCAACATTCACAGCAACATTTACGGCAACGAATACGCCAACTCATACAGCGACAAACACCCCGACAAGTACTCATACTCCTATTCCAAGTGAACCTACGAATGTCCCAACGAACACCCCGACAAATACACCGGTGAATGCCCCAGAACCGGGAGAACCAACCTTTACGCCAAGCCCTACTCCAACCGACACCCCGGTGAATACACCTGAGCCAGGAGAGCCGACCTTTACGCCATCGCATACACCGGAACCATCGAATACCTTTACACCAACGAACACGCCGACATCTACCAATACGCCTACGGCAACCAATACGCCAACTGTGACACCCACACCGATTCCACCGCTGCCGAGAAACGAGTTTACTTTCGAGCCTGCCGGCGCACCGCTTGAGACGATTGGTTTCTCACTGTTCCCAACCGAATCACAAGCCAGTTTGGGTGATGTGCCCACCAACAATCAAACTGGCGAAGCCACCAATGGAACCGGTTTGCGGGTTGCGCTGCCTAGTGATTTGCTTGTTAATGTCAACGGGCCATCGATTACCATCACCGAGCAACCGGTGCGAATCACAGCTTGGTTCCGTGTCACCAATCCAGAGGTGAGAGCCGCAATCGGAGTGTTTCCTGAGATTGATGGATTGCCGGGAGCGGTTGCATTCACATGGTTGAGCGCACCCGAAGTGAGGGCGAATGAGTGGATGCAAGCGGAGATTGAACTGCAGTCATCATATACCCAGGTGAATTTGTTCTTCGCATTCTTCAACGCCGATAGTGGGACCAATGAAACCGTGTTTGTGGATAATGTGGTGGTGCAACAGGGCGAAGCCTTGCCTGCCGGGAATGCGGTAGAGTTTGGCAATTGGCAGCCCAATCTTTGGCTGGACGGCGCCAATACTGGCATTGCCGATACAGTGAACGGAAACTTGCGTTTGGGCTTGACCGGTGATGCGGAAGTGGCCCGCTTCATCAATCTGGTTTCACCCAATGCCATCCCACAGCGGATGACGGTTGAAGTGGATGTGATTCGAACCCAGGGTCAACAGGGCTTGTTTACTGTTTGGGCGGGCAATGGGCCCAGTTCTTCTTCTACCGATATCCCCTTGTTTGTATTGCCTGAAAACACAGTGCATACAATAAAACTCACGAACCTGAGCACCCAGCAAGTGGGTGCTCTACCCATTGTGGTTCAACTCTCGGGACAAGGTGAGAATGAGGTGATCATCGAAGATGTACGAGTTTCGTTAGGGAGGAATTAATCGTATCTTCGAATCTGATGGATTCTAACCTGTGAATTGGGAGAATTTGGCATTCATTATTAAGTGAAGGTAAAGGGGAGTTCATTTAACCCCCTCCTAACCTCCCCCATTTCATTGGGGGAGGAATGGGGAGGGCGAATCTCCTGATGAGCCGCTTGAATGAGTAACCGGCTCGGCAGGAGCCTCGCCCTCCCGCTTGAATGAGTAACCGGCTCGGCAGGAGCCTCGCCCTCCCGCTTGAATGAGT
>CAZEZQ010000066.1:7234-12604 GCA_964516245.1 uncultured bacterium
AACCGGCTCGGCAGGAGCCTCGCCCTCCCGGTTAAGTTAATGACATTGCCTCCTAATCTCCCTCATTTGGGGGTGGGATGGGAAAGCAAATTTTTTCAGCAAAATTCAAAAATATTTGGTTAGGTTTTTTATGTAGAACCATCAGATTCACAAAAGAAAACACTCTTCCTTCTTTAGAAAACACTCTTCCTTCTCTTGGGAAGGTTCTACCGAGATCATGGTTTTTGAGGGGCGCAGCAATGTGCCCCATTTTTTTTTGGCGGAAGGTTTAGTGTAGTCAAATTCGTTTGGGTTTGGTGATATCCATCTGCTTAAAATCGAGGGTGGCCAGTTCAACGTTGGCTGGCACTCCACCAAAAAAGCATATGGCCGAATGTTCGGTTTCATCGACAATGGCGACCAACTTGCGTTTTGAGGTTCGCGAAAACGCATCCAAGAGTTGGGTTTGCATGGTGTCGTCGAATGGCCCCTCGGTGTAATAGGCGAGAGCAGAAAAGGTTTTGGCTTGTTTCCAGCGCAATGCCGTTTGCCACGATTCGATCCAACCCGCTTGGGTTTCACTGAGCGAGTTTGAACCAGAGGCAACCATGGTTTGAGCCGTTTTCAGCAGCCAGGCTGGAGCGCATCGGGGTATGCGCATGACACACCTCACATTGGGTTATGCGGTGAGCAAGGCTCCCGATGAAATCGTATCACCCAAACCAACCGTGAATAGGGGTTTTTCTACCAATTTGGTGGGGATGGCGGCCAAATGGTAACGGTTGATTTTGCCTACCCCCTCATGAACGATGGAAGGCTGCTGCAATTCGTGCGAGAGATGCGAGATTTCATTGATCCCCAACACGCCGACGGCAGTGGAAAGCCCTTCTTTGATGTCATCGGGTGAGGTAAACAAACCGTTTTGCGCCCGGGCGGCGGCCATAGTGGCGGCAAACAAAAGCGCATTGCGTGAATCTTCAGGAGAGTTCCAGGGCTCGCGTTCCACGCAGAGATAATAGCCCAAATTGTGGAAATGCACGCGCTCGATTTTGGTTTTGTCGAGAATGAGCGAACAGGCTTCGGCATATTCATGCGAGGTGGGCGCATCGCCCAAGATGTCTTCTACCACATCGGGACCGAAGGAATCAATGAGCAAAGGCAGTTCGGTTTCGTTCAACCCCAAACTGTGGACATGAGGAAGAATATATTCATACACTGCTTTTCGCACCGCGAGAGAGCCGATTGAGGCCATCTCCAAGTGAATTTTTAGATTTTGCTTTTTTTGACGGACCGATTGAATATATTCACCCAATGGCCTTACCACATCGTAACAAGTGCTGCCATCCGGATAAGATTCGGAGAGAATGTGAAAGCCGGAAAATAAGAGATATTGGTATTGATCGATTAGAGACAAAAAACCTTCTTGAAATTGCGGGCTCATGCGGAACTGGTTGTTGCGCGGGTTCCATGATGGGATGTACCGGTTGGCGCGGTTGGGATGAATGCGCTTGCCGTCCAGCATCATTTGGAAATCGGTGCCGTACTCGAAGATCCAGTGGATGGCGAAGATGCCTTCTTCATTGGCCGCCTGTTGGGGGTTTTGCAGTTCAAAATTGGCGCCGTTTTTTTGAATCACGCTTAATGTTTTATGCTCTCCAAACAATTCAGCCAATTCTTGCGTGAGGGGGTTGGCATACACGGTCACGGGGATATTGAGCGGGGCCAGCGCCCGCGCCATGTTTCCCGATGTACCCCCCAGGCGCAGCTCGCCCGGTCCAAAGGTTTCAAGCACCCACTGATAGGTTTCTTCTGAGCGAATCATGCGCTGCAGCGCCGAGCCGCGGAATACCGAATAAAACATGCCCTCGATAAAATCTTCTGGAGTGAGAATCTCGGGAGGGGCTTTTCCCACACAGCCTTCTTTGGCGGCTTGTTTGAAAGAAGGATTGTCTTTCAACAGTGGTTCTATTATCTCGGGTGTTAAACGAATATAGCCATCTATCACCGAATGAAAAGCGCAGGCCACACCATTGATGGAGTGGATTTTCTTCAAACCGCGCTCGTGAGCCGAATCATACAGGGAATCCCAGTGATCGATTAATTCCAAAGCCGTGTCTCCTTATCGGGATACTTCAAAAAGTAGGGAGATATTGAAAGAATTTAATTTGTGCTTGGATGATGATGAGCACAAAGCAATTCTAATATACAAAGAATTGTAATTATCATATTTACTTTACTCATCCAACTCGAAACAATCAACGGTTATGGGCTTTGTGGAGTATGACAAGTAGTTCATGACAGTTGAAATTGAGGGATTCAAAAGGACTTAAAGGACACAATAGTATTAACTGAATTTCAGGATTCTTGCGAGGAAAACATACCGGCTGGAAGCCGATGCTCCCATTTGAAACAACAAAATCAGATGTCATGAACCACTAGTCACACTTTCTAACCGTATTGATGGATAGACACCATTTTTCTGAATATTGAGTGCTATATTCCTGGGATGGATCAAGTTTTCTCGATCCGCCACGTTGGACGTAGGTTTCCCATTTTTGAATCGTTTCATGATCCAAGTTTAAATATTCATTGAGAATGTAACCTGCCCGAACTTTGTCAATCGGTTTACCGTGACGGTCGATCTCATTCAGTATAAGTTTCAAATACCGTGTAGCATGTTCTTCATAAACATCAAGAACATGTTCGATTCCACCGCACAAATTTGGTTCGCGAAGCATTTCCAGAAAGACTCGCCCAATCGTGGAAACACGGATCATTCTATCGTGAACGTTTTTGAACGCACCCAAGTGGCTGCTTGAATAACTATGTATGGCCCTTTTATTGATTTTTGCAAGTTCCAAACGTTTCAGGCGGGGAAATGAACTGTTGGTATATTCATCGTAATATTCGCCAAGTTCTTTTTTCATCTGTTCTTGAGCGAATGATTTCCATACTTTCGTATTGGGTCTGGAAATGTAGAGTGTTTTTGAATTTCGATCGGTCAAACCGTGAAAATCCATCGCACTAAGATGAGAAACATAGGCGAAGGGGTCAACAGTGCAAACCACTTCTTCAGCACTTTTGTCTTGCGCTCCCAAAATATTAAATACGTTATTTTGAGGGAAATCTTCATTTTCTATGAGTATACCATCTTCAAGCAATTGTTGAATTCTATCGGAAAATTTTCGTTCTTGAGGTTCGATTGATTCAACAGATATTTTGTGTCGTTTATAAGTTCCTTTTTTAAAAACACAAAATAGAAAAGAGCCAAGCTGATAATCTGTAATGACAGGGGCTGTCCATTCTTGAAGGTAGAGAGAAATAGAACGTTTTAATGAAATTTTACTTTTCATGACAAAGAGAATTAAACCAATATAATCTGTCCTTAGGACAGATTATATTGGTTTAATTCTCTTTGTCAAGGTGGAGTTTTCAGTATTGTTTTTCAGTATCACTGAATAAAGAAGGACAACATTATACGCTATTTTGAATTAGAGCATTGTTGTTACATAGTTTCTTCTTTACTCTCAATTATCTTTTGTAGCATACTTCTTAGCCACTCAAAAAACACATGTTCCTTATGCATGAGCCACCCCGCTTGAACAACATAGATTGACGATAGCCCATCGCCCAGCTGATCCAGGATTGGCGTGAGCCTTATAGCGTCTTTTTCTGTGCAGAGCAGAGGGGTTTCGGGATAGGTTAGCTGTGCGTAATGGACTTCATCCGGACGGAACCAATGATGATCTTCATACACTTGATGTTTGAGAATGTGGAATCCATTGGCTTCTGCTTGATGCTGTAAGCGTGCCGGGTTTCCGATGCCGGAGAGCAATTGGATTTCTGAATAAGGAAAATCGCCTAGAGCGATGCCTTGTGAATGGCCGCCTTGCATCCAAGCCGCCAAGGGAATGATAGAGCGCCATTGCAGTTCACCATGAAATTGCTGAATGTCTGCGAGATGGCCTTTCGGTGGATCATCGGGGGGGGCGCCATTCCATACAATCGCTGATGCCCACCGCAATGTGGCTATCGGCTCCCGCAGGGGGCCATAGGGGAGTGTATTTTTGTTTCCCAATGGATTTTGCGCATCCAGCATCACAATATCCATATCCCGATGCAGGGGCAGATGCTGAAAGCCGTCATCCAATAAGAGAATATTACATTTGGTTTCTTGCAATATCTTCATGGCAACGGAAGAACGTTTGCAACCAATTCCAACGGGAATGTTAGACGTGTGAACAATTAACGAGGCTTCGTCCCCGTATTCTTCGATACGGTTTGAATCAAAATTATTTGGAGTTACTACATTTTCGTTTTTCCCTTTTCGACGGTAGCCGCGCATTAAGATGGCGGGTTCATATCCCCATTCTTTTAACCTCTGCGCTAAATAAATGGTGAAAGGAGTTTTTCCTGATCCTCCTACGGTCAGGTTGCCCACCGAGAGAACCGGTACATCTGCTATATATGGTTTGATCAATCCATTGCGATATGCCCATCGCCGCATGCGGGCCATTGCGCCATAGGCAAACGATAGAGGCCAAAGCAATGGCGCTAGCAGATGAAGTGCGCTCCATCTCTCTCCATAGGCCATGTTTCGCCACGAATGTTCAAGGCTCATAATGGATTGTCCAATTGGCTTAGAATGGGTTTCAAATGTTGCAAAATTCTCTGCAAAGCACCCCGGTTTTGTTCTACCACCATTTGTGCGTTTTGGCCCATTGCATGGCGTGTTTCTTCAGATGCGCACAATTCCCGGAAGGCTGCTCGCAATTCAGTTTCATCCCCAACGGTCTTGGCCCCTCCGGCTTTCAGCAACAAAGCCGATACGTCACGAAAATTTTGCATATTGGGGCCAAACAGCACCGGTTTGCCCCAGGCTGCGGGTTCGATGGGATTTTGACCCCCTTTTTCAAGCAGCGATTTCCCTATGAACACGATATCAGCCGCTGCGTAGACCTCGTTCAATTCACCTGTGGTATTCAACAAGAGGATCGCATTCGAACTCAGCGTTGATTGCTGATCTACCTCTGTCCGTTTGATAAAACCCACTTCGAGATTTTTGAAGTCCGATTCAATGGTCTCGATGCGATGAATATGCCGCGGGGCAATTAACAATCGCAGGTTGGGTATATTTTGTTTTAATTTTGTGAACACCTTTGCCAGCAAGGCTTCTTCACCGGCAAAGGTTGAACCCGCTGCCAGTAACAATTCATGCTCTTTGATTTGAAAAAACTGCCGCCATGTTTGGCGAATCTCACCTTGATCCGGTAGAGGGGCGGAATCGAATTTGATGTTTCCTGCATTGTGAACAATCGCGGAAACGGTCCCTAATTGCTCAAACCGTTCCGCATCGACCTGGCTTTGCGCCAGAATTGCATGAAATTGGTT
>CAZEZQ010000067.1:0-11643 GCA_964516245.1 uncultured bacterium
CATGAATTCATCATAAGTCATGTTGAGTGATTTTGCCGCTTTCCCAAAACTGATCTCTTCATCTAGATATAGATTGAGCACAAAACTTTGATAGGCATAATCTGAAGGTGTTTGAATACCCTCCATAAGTTCACTTGGTATATCAAAACGAACTTCTGCATTAGACATTTCAACCTCTTAGTAACGATCATTTATTTTTATCTAGATTATACTCTTTAAGACCAATAAATAACAATAGAGAACCTTCTAGAAAGCAATTATAATAAAACCATGAACATCATTAGGAGTTATTGCCCATGACAATGACAAGCGAAGATATTGAAAAAGGTTTTCAAGAAGTTTGGAAATTGATTGCTGAAACAGGCAAACAAATTAAAGATACAAATCAACAATTGAAAGAAACGGATAAAAAAATTGAAAAACTCATTGGACGTTGGAGTTTGTTTGTCGAAGGATTGGTTTTGCCCGCCGCCAAAAAACTGTTTCACGAACGGGGTATTGAAATCGAGCATATTTCCCAACATGCCGAAGTGACCCGAAATGGCCAGGAAGGAATTGAAATCGATATTCTTGGTGTCAACGGTGAATACGCTGTCTTGATCGAAGCCAAAAGCACACTCGATGTACAAGCCATTGATGAACATCTCGAACGACTCAGCAAATTCAAAACGTTTTTCCCTGAATATAGGGATAAAAAAGCCATTGGTGCGGTTGCGGGAATTGTGATTCGAAGCGATGCTGCCCGATACGCATACAAGCAAGGATTATTCGTAATTGCCCAAAGTGGAGACACCGTGAAGATACTGAATGATGAAAATTTTGCGCCGAAGGAATGGTAATGATTCTGAGGAAATAATTTGAATGGAGCGAAGACTTGGCCCGGACAGAACTACCTTCGCATGAAGAAATTCGCAACTGTATTGAATTGGATGAGTTTATTGAAGCGATCCGTTTGCTGCGCTTGTTGGAAAAAGAAGAGCCGGAGAATTTGGATATCCAAACCAAGATCGCCTATTGTCTGATTCAAAATCAGCAGTATGCCCAAGCCGAAGACATTTTGCATGATGTTCTCAGCAAAAAACCGAACCACGCGAACGCCGGGCAATTGCTGCGAGAATTGGAGCGCATGCCGACGCTGCGCCGGGAAAAACAAAAGCAAACCAAGGCGCAGGATGAGGTTCAACATCCATTTTCTCAAAAAAAATTATGCCCGGAGTGTGAGAAAAAAGTAGAGCGCAATTTCTTGTATTGCCCATACTGCCGGCATTTGTTCAAAGGGCAATTGGTTTGGCGTGGGGTTATGTATGTGGGATTGCCGGTTTTGCTAATTGTGGGGGCACGGTATTTGCTGCATTCGGTTTTGTTTCCCGAAACAGAGCCGCCACCTGCAAGTATTTCTAACGAAGGGGGTTTGTCTGAAGGTTACACGGCGAAAGAGATTTTTCTGTTTTTTTATGAGTATGTTTTGGGCACGGGGGCTTTGTTCGGCGCTGCCTTGCTGGTGAATTATTGCCTGCCCGACCGCAAGTGGAATGAGGAATGGAAGTATGATTTGGCGGCCTCTTTAATGACCATGACCGGTGTGATTTTTACCAATATTCTCGTGTTTGGAAGCCAAGGGGCGTTTCTATTCATAGCCTATATTATGCAAATCGTTTTTTTGTTTTTGTTTTTTCAAAAAGGGATATTGGCCACCGTTGTATTGCTAATCTTTTTTGTTTGTTGCAAAGCAATCCTGATGATGTTTTTCAATTTTACCTTGGGGATTCAATCCACACTTTTGATGTAATGGGGAACGATGCGGTTGTTTCTTGGGATTCCGATTTTAGCCCTGGCCTTTATAATACCTGCACACGATTCATTTCCCAATTGCAAATGGATTCAATTGAAACTCATTGGAGGATGGAATGAGAGGCAAACGTTTGTGGAGTGGACATCCCTCACAGGCAATCAATCGCACTACATTTACTGTATGTGCACTCACTTTTTGGCTGGGTGTTCCGGCCATTTATGCTTGGAGAAAATACCGCCAAACCCAACAGGCATTGTATGAAGTTACTGATTTTGCTGTATCTGCTGTTTATCCAAACAATGGTTCAGCCAACCGTTTGATGGAACTCTATCGAATCGAAGCGATGGAGATCGAAACCCCGAATCATCTAGCCAAACATGGGCTTTCGAATCTGTTGATTCGGACCAAAAATCCCAATATCCCCCCCATTGTGTTCGAGGCCATCTCGGATGCCGCCTCTGTGAAGGCCAAAATCGAATCTGTTATTGAAGAATCGCGAAAAAAGCAAAAAATCCAAGAAATTCAAATCCCAATTTTGCAGAGCTGATTCGGTTTTGCATCCCACAAAAAATCGGCTACTATCGTTCATTAAACCCGGTTATTGAGGAAAAAAGATGACAGAGGCTGAAGGAAACCATCAAGCCGGACAAGCGCCATCAATGATAGAATCTGAAACAGATCCCATCATTGTGGTAGAAAATGTTGTGAAATCGTTTGGGCCGCGAACGGTTTTAAAAGACATCAGTTTCACCGTCCCCCGAGGGAAAACAACGGTCATCATTGGGGCAAGCGGGTGTGGAAAATCAACGTTGTTAAAAATGATGATTGGTTATTTGAATGCGGATGGGGGACGCATTTTGTATGACAATGAGCACGATATTGTGCCCATGAACGAAGACCAGTTGGACCCGATCCGCAAACGATTTGGAATCTTGTTTCAAAACGGGGCCTTGTTCAACTCAATGACGGTGGGTGAAAATGTCGCTTTGCCGCTGATCGAGCATACCGATTTGGATGAGAAAATTATCCGAATGATCGTTAAGATGAAACTGGAATTGGTGGGATTGAGAGGATTTGAAGATTTGAAACCGGCCCAAATTTCAGGGGGGATGAAAAAGCGGGTCGGCCTGGCCCGAGCCATCGCCATGGACCCGGAAATTGTGTTTTATGATGAACCTTCTGCCGGATTGGACCCTATAACGGTGGCTGTGGTGGATGATTTGATTAACGACCTGTCGCATAAATTGGAGATAACTTCTTTGGTGGTGACTCACCACATGGATAGCGCTTTTAAAATTGCGGATAAAATAGTGATGCTGCATCAGGGCAGGATTGTTGCTGAGGGAGATGCGAACGTTTTCGCCCATTCGGAAGACCCGCTCATCAAGCAGTTTGTCGATGGCCTGGCCGATGGGCCGGTGCCGTTTCATCTTTCAGCAAACGATTATATTCAAGATTTGCTGAATGTAGAATGATCCGTATGAAAGGCAGAATCTAAGGGTGATCATTTATTGGAATGAAGTCAAAGTTGGATTGCTGGTGATTTTGTCTGTCGCCTTGGTGTTTATGGTGGCAGTGATGGTTGGCAATTTGCAGGATTATTTTGACGACACCATCCCCGTGAAAATTTTAATCGACCAGGCCATTGGTTTGGATATGCATGCTGAGGTTACCTATTCGGGTGTGCGAATTGGCACCGTTACCAGCATTGAATATAGCGAAGAACACGAAAAAGCAATGGTTACCGCCGAGATCAAACGCGATTCGCCTGTTTCATCCGATTCGAAAGCACGGATTACTTCTTCGCGTATGTTGGCTCCCAATTTTTTGGAAATTTCAGGTGGTAGTGAAGCTCTCCGTTTGAATCACTTGTTACGAACCGGGAAAAAAGATTTGGACGAGATTTATTTGGAAGCGGATCCGTATACTTCAATTAGCGATGTGTTTTCGTTGGCGGGAGACGTTCGTCACGCTTTGAATAAAGTGGAAGTTGTCTTGGAAGATTTGCGGAATCCATTGCAAAAAGCGAGTGGTTTAATCGACAGTGTGAGCGATAATTTGAAGATCGTCATGCGTGAACTTCGGTTTGTTGTTGAAGAAAGCCGTCCGGAACTAAAGCGTTTTCTCTTGCATTTGAATGGGTTGATCGAAGAAGCTTCTGCATCTATCAAGCCCATTTTGGCCAAAGTTGATAAAGGGGTGGGAAAAGTGCCCACTATGTTAGATGACACCAGCCTTCGCTTTCAGAAATTGCTGACCTCTGCCAACGGTTTGGTTGAATCGGTCAGCCCGCAAATTTTCAAGACGACAATGGAAGTTCGTGAGAGTTTGAGAGACCTTCGAGATAAAATCGGGCGGGTAGAGCATAATTTAAGCACTTTGCTGCAAGATGCCGACAATCTGCTTGTGGAAAATGAACAAGATATTGCCCGTATTATCGACCGGCTGGAGCGAACTTCTGTAAATTTGGACGAGCTAAGCGCTCAGTTGTCGAAAAACCCCTGGCGAGCGATTTGGAAGACCGAAGAGATAAAAAGCCCCCCTAGAGTTTCTCCCGAATGGGAACCATTCGAAGCTGAATCGAACTAACCTATGCGTATTGTACTTGCCCCCAATACATTTAAAGAAAGCCTATTGGCCAGCCAGGTGGCGGATGCGATGAAACAAGGGGTGTTGAATATTATTCCGCACGCCAAGTGCATTTGTGTACCTTTGGCGGATGGGGGGGATGGAACGACGGATGCCCTGGTTGCCGCTAAAAATGGAACATGGCGTGAACTCACCGTGCAGGATCCCCTCATGCGGCCAGTGCAGGCACGCTATGGATTGGTGGATGAGGGCAAAACCGCTGTGATGGAAATGGCGGCGGCTTCGGGATTGTGGCGGCTGCGTGAAGAAGAGAAAAACCCTCTTAACACCACAACCTATGGCACGGGTGAAATGCTGCGTGATGCCATCGAACGAGGGGTCGAAAAGATTCTTATCGGCATTGGAGGCAGCGCTACCAACGACGGGGGCACCGGCATGGCGGCAGCGCTGGGATACCGCTTTTTGGACCGTGAAAATCGTGAATTGCAGCCGAATGGGGGAGCGTTGAATTGCATCCAAAAAATTGACACATCCAATGTTCTGGAGATCTTGAAAAATGTTGAAATTTTGGTGGCTTGTGATGTTACCAATCCGTTGACCGGCGATAGAGGGGCGGCGGCGGTGTATGGTCCGCAAAAAGGGGCGACACCAGAAATGGTGAAGACCTTGGATGATGGCCTCTCGAATTTGGCCCAACGCTGCCGGGATGATTTGGAAATCGAAATTGGCGAGTTTCCCGGTGACGGGGCGGCGGGTGGATTGGGGGCTGGTTTGCGGGCTTTTGCCCAGGCGCAAATCAAACCCGGTTTTGATCTGGTGGCGGATGTGGCCGGATTGGACAATGCGCTTCATGGGGCGGACCTGGTAATTACCGGGGAAGGGAAGCTTGATGCATCCACCCATTTTGGCAAGGTCCCTTCAGGAGTCGCCAAACGGGCTAAGCGATTGGGTGCTGTGGTTATCGGATTGGCCGGCAGCGTCGAGCGGGAGACTGCATCGTTGTATGAAGATGGGATCGACGCGGTGTTTTCAATCGTCCCTGGCCCGGTGACGTTGGAGAGCGCCCTTCAAAACGCGGGGGATTGGATCGAAAAAACAACCGAACAGGTGATACGACTGTGGCAGCGTGCGAACGGAACATCTTGATTATCGGGGCGGGAGAGGTCGGCAAAGGCCTGGCCCGCCGGTTTGTGAACGATGGGCATAACGTCAAGATCATTGATATCCAAGCCGATGTAATGAGCGATTTGGAATCGCAGCTGGATGTGATGACGATCGAAGGCAATGGCGCCAGCGCGGCGGTTTTGCTGCAAGCGGGCATCGAGTCGATGGATATGGTGATCGGCGTGAGCGACAATGATGACCGCAATATGCTGGCTTGCGCGGTGGCCAAACAATACGGCGTCACCACCACTATAGCGCGGGTGCGGCATGAAGAATATGTGTTCCCCAATCGGGATGCATACGCCAAGGCGATGGATATCGATTTGATTATCAATCCGGATGAAGTGGCTTCGCAGGAACTCTGCGACTTGCTCGAAAACCCGGTGTCGAACACGGTGACCGATTTTGCCGGTGGGTTGCTCAAACTGGTGGGCTTCAAAGTCAAAACAGATGCACCTATCTGCAACCGGGCTCTGAACGAGTTGGGCGGTTTGGGGTTCAAAGGTCAGATGCTGGTGGCCACGCTGGTGCGCAATCAAGAAGTGATTATCCCCCACGGCGAAACGAGAATTTACCCGGGAGATCAGGTGTATGTGATTGCGGCTCCTTCGGCTTTGGATATCGTAAACCAAATGGGGGGAGTGAAAAACCGGAACTTGAGAAAGGTGGTGATGGTGGGGGCCAGCCGGATCTCGTATTTTTTAGCGGACCGGTTCGAAGACAAAAATATCCGCTTTATTTTGATCGAGCGCGATTTGAATCGCTGCCAGGAATTCGCTTCGGAACTGGAAGAAACCACCGTGTTGCACGGCGATGGTACGGATATGAACATTCTGAAAGAGGCGGGCGCGAGCGAGAGCGATGGGTTTGTGGCCTCGGCGCAGGATGACGAGACCAACATCTTGTCGTGCCTGCTGGCGAAAGAGCAGGGGGCGAAGCGTGTGATCACCTTTATTCGCAAACCGCAATACATGCCGCTTTTGTCGCACATCAAGCCCATCGATGTGGCCATCAACCCGAGGCAATCGACCATCAACGCTATTCTGCGTTTTGTGCGCCAGGGCAAAATCCTCTCGATGACCACCATCTCAGACGACCGGGCTGAAGCGATTGAGGTAGAGGTGGCCCAGCAATCGACCCTGGTGGGCCGCAAGTTGAAAGAAAACATATTGCCCCGCGGGGTGCTGCTGGGCGCGATCGTGCGCAATGGGAGCATCATCATCCCCAGTGGCGACGACCAGTTGGAAGCGGGCGACCATGCCCTGGTAATCGCGCTGAAAGCTTCGGTCACTAAGGTGGACGAACTATTCTCACGCAAAGGCAAGCACGCCGGCTTTACGAAAATAATGCAATCGGTAACCAAGCGCTGGAACGGGGAGTGATGGTTTTACGAACAGTCTAAATTTGTGATATAATTCTTATGAGAAATAAAGAATCAAGTTGAGAGTGTAATATGATACCCACTGTAAACATAGGAACTTTAATTGATCGGGTTCCCGAAATACGAAATGGCGAACCCAAGATTGCCGGGACTGGTGTAACGGTAAAATGTATCGCTGGATGGTACAAACTTTGATTCAGTCCCGAAGAAATCGCCGAACAAATCCCGCATTTAACCTTATCACAAGGCTATGCCGCTTTGATGTATTATCATTGCAATCGCGAATAGATTGATACTGAGATGGCTGAAGAGGAAGAAGAAGCAGATCGGTTGGAGCGGGAACATTATTTAAAATTGAGATCAGCGTCAACAAGTGCTATGTAACGGTTATAGATTGATGGAGCAACTTTTTTATAGAAACGATTATCCAAAAAATGACGTGCTTCTTCATAGAAAGGTTCTTTTATAACCCATTTCACTGCCACGCTGGCGTCTATCACATATTTCACCGTTGATCTCTCATTTCACGAAGAAAATCTTTGCTGTCGCTTTTCACTGGACCGATTTTTTCGCTGATTTCTTGTGAAATTTTTTTGAACTCATCCAGGCTCAAATGCCTTTTGCGAGGTATTTCTTCAAGTACCAAGGAATTTATAATCAATTTTTTGGATAAAAATATTATGTTCATATTATACCCAATATCTGTGTGACTTTATTATTAATGACGAACCGGCAAAAAGTCCGTTCCAGAAAACAGCCATACAATATATAGTAATGCTAGCATCTAAAATGCATTATATGATGATGCAGGCGAGGACGCCCACCAAGGCGCGTCTATGACCTGCGCTCCAAAAAAGACTTTTTGCCGAATTGTCTTAAACAAATCTACAGCAAATCTACAGTCTCTCCAAATTATACCGTATCGGGCAATGAATAGGGCTTGCGGTGTTTGCAATTGAGCATTTGATTGGCTTGTTCATCACCCTTAAATTTCATGGATTTTGGATCGAATTTCAGTTCAAGGTTTAGGCGATAGGAAATGTTTGCCAATAGTGGATAGCAGGTAGAGAGATAGATCTCTTCAATTTCTGCCGTGAGGATTTCACGTTTGCCGGTAGAAATGCCTTCAATAAAATTGTGGAAATGCCGGTCGGAAGGAACGCTCCCTTCGATTACCTCATTTGGTTCATTGTTTCTTCCCAGGTAAATTTTTGCGGATTGATTGTCAGCGGCCATATAGCCTTTTGAGCCATAGAATATGACACCGGAATTTCGGATGCCGCCTTCGGTATTGGTCGGCAATCCCCTTGTTTCTGCTTGCAGAATCGTTCCGTCTTCATATTCGAATATCGCATGATTCACATTTGGGGTTTCTCCCTGGTCTTCGTAGCCAAAACGTCCACCATTGGAACGAATGTAGGTGGGCAAACCGCGGTTTAATCCCCAGCGGCAGACATCAATTAAATGGATTCCATTGTTGCCCAGTTCTCCATCGCCAAAATCCCAAAACCAATGCCAATTGTAGTGAACAAGATTTTCGTGATAACCCACATCCGGACCCGGCCCTTTCCACAGATCCCAATGCAAGGTTTTCGGTGGCTGTTTCACAGGTTTGAATCCCAGCGATTCTCTTGGTTTGATGACCAAGGCTTTCGCCATATACACATCACCAATGGCTCCATTGTGGATTCGGTCTATGGCTTTTCGAAACAAGTCGCTCGATCTTCTTTGAGGACCGCCTTGAGAAATCATGTTGTATTTTCGCGCGGCTTCCACCATTATTCTGCCTTCATGAATGGCATGGCACACCGGTTTTTCTACATAGGAATGTTTCCCCTTTTGCGAGGCCCAAATCGAAGCCAACGCATGCCAATGGTTGGGTGCGGCTATCACAACCGCATCGATACTATCATCGTGTATGATTTCGCGCAGATCTGGGGTTAGAGTGGCTTTATAACCGCTTATTTCTTGGAGTTTGCCGTTCCATTCGTTCATTCGGGTTTCATCGGGATCGCATAAAGCCGACACGCGAACCTTGGGGGTTTTGGCTGCGATGGGCAAAAGCTGTCCGCCCCGCCAGCCCATACCAATAATTGCAACATTGATCTGGCTATTGGCAGCCCAACTTTTTGTCACGTTCATGAGTGTTGTGCCGGCAATGAATTGAGTTGATCCTTTAAGCAATTGTCTACGGTCCATAATTCTTTCACCTGAATTGAGATGGAATTTTCTGATGTTCTTTTTCTCATGAAAGGTTGCATCAAGTCAAGCGCTCACCTCCAATGTTATCAACTTAAGTTCAAATTGGTTTATTGATTTGAGGCTGAATTCGCCGCGGTGAATGAGCCGCTGGAATGAGAATCCGGCTCGGCGGGAGCACGCCACGGCGTATTTTCAACCTCGCCCTCCTCGTTTACGTTAATGACATTGAGGGCTCTCCCCCTAAGCACACTAACTAATGAAACCATTCAATGCAATAATTTAATGACAACTTTTTTCTTTGGAAAGTGAATGATTGATGATGATAATTTTAAGAAGATTTTGTTTCGTTTTGGGATTTACATTCTTTGTTTTATATCCCATGAAGGCCACTGTTCAAGGCAATACTGATCTCAAGCCATCAAGTGGTGCAAAGATTACGATTGCCAATAAGGGGACAGAAAACCCTACTCTTTTATTTGATGGCAAACCCATGTTGAAGGTTGGTCCAATTCCTGAAGTGGTCCCTTTTGCCGCGCAATGGGGATCAACTGTGTTTTCACAAGAGAAATGGCTGGATTGGATGCAAAAACACCAATTGGGGTATGGGCGGGTGTATCCTGAAAGCGGCCATCCTTGGGTGGCTTATGATGCTGACAAGCGCGTGTTTCCCTTTCAAATTGATCATTGGGAGGATGGCCGGCCCATTGTCGATCTTACCCGCTTTGATTCCATCTATTGGGATAATTTTTCTCGTGTCATCCAAGAGTGTGCCAATCGGGGCATCGTTCTTCAAATGCAGCTGTATCAACGGGTCTTTTTTCAAACACGAAATGATGTTGCAACATGGGAAACAAATTATTTTCATCCCCGAAACAATGTCAATAATTTTTCCGTGCCAAAAGCGCGCAATGGCTATGTATTATGGAAGGAAATGGTGGAACACGATGACTGGCGAAAGATTCATACATCATGGGTGAACCAAATTTTGAATGCCATTGGAGACAAAGGAAATGTTCTCATCGATCTCATGAACGAAGGCGCTTACAAAAACCAGGTCTCGAAAGAGTGGATTGATCTTACATTGGATATTATTGAAGAGTGGGAGAATAAGACGGGAAATGATTTGTTGGTGGGTATGGACTTCGACCATTTTTACAAGAAAAACGATCCTGGTTTGGAATATGTGTTGAGCCATCCCCGAATGGAACTGTTAATTTGTGAAGGATCAGAAGGGCATGTGGTACAAGATCTTACCGCCGGTGAACGCAAACCAATTCAAGAAGAGTTGGCGATTCAATACCGCGACAAATACAAAAAGCCGATGGTTAGCACCAATAGCCCAGGATACAGCGTGCACGAAAATCCAGAGGTGTTGCGGCAATACCAGTGGAGTTCGATGATGAAGAAGGTTCAAGGGGTTGGGGTGTATGCCAAGACGTATCCTATCGAATTTGATGATAAAAACGTGCAGAATTATGCTCAACAATCAAAAATTTTGATGGAGTTTTTTCACTCGCTGAAAGATTATGTTGCATTGAAGCCTGAGGCGATTCAAATATCACAAGCACCGGGAAAGTATCAACTCTTTCTAACTTCAGATCAAGAAATTGTAGTCTATTTGCACAGAGGGAATAACCACAAAAATAACGGCTTTGATGATCGTCTGGTGTTAAATGAATTGCCCATTCATTCGGGTGATGTTTCAGTGACTTTATTGGATCCAGCAACTGGCAAAAAAGAACATACAAAAACAGTTATCGAACAAGGACGTTTGAATATCACTTTGGAAGAATTTGCTGAAGACATTGCTATTCATATTATTCCATAACAAATCACCGATCCAGCATTGATTGCAGATAGAGCTGCAATGCACTTGCCATATCATGCCCAAACAATCGCGCGCTTTCCGCTGTCACAACCCGCCCTTCAGCGTTGGCGTATGGAATTTCAATCGTTGAACCAAACCATATACCCGGCAGTTCGCTGGTCCAGCGGGCGTTGGATTTCCCTTGGGTATAATTATCGGGTGTGTTCCATGCCGTGTTCCAAGGCAACACATTTTTCTTATGAAACAACAAACTTTCTGAATTGTTTACATTGCGTTTTTGTGTGGACTGTTCTAGAAAATCTGAATAACGCATGATGTTTTGGCTATTCTCTTCATCCGGCCCGCACACGAAATAAATGTGCTCATTCATATTGCCACGAATGTAGGGATTGTGCATATCGATCGCCACACGCAGTTTTCCTTCAGACCACTGCGGGACCAACTCGCGCAAAGTTTTCACTGAGGGATAAATGCTCTCGCCTGCATAATCACGGTTGTGGTCGCGGGGGCGGCGGTTTTTCCCTTGATCGCCATCTTCGACGCCGTCTTTGTCCATAAAGGGGATCACCAAAAATTGTACATTTTCTCTCAGCCACTGATTCTCAGGTTCGGTTAAGATAGATTCTATAATGCCTTCAAGGCTGTAACTCGCCATCATTTCACAGGCGTGATGTCGGCATGTCAGCA
>CAZEZQ010000067.1:11653-12543 GCA_964516245.1 uncultured bacterium
TCAGCATCCAAACAGCCTAATGAGAGCTGCTCAACATTTCGTCCTTTCCGGGTTTCACACAATGTTTTTACACGCAGATGTGGATTGTCTTGATGCTGGCTCAAAAACGCTTCGAGATCAGATTGCAAGTAGGGGATCGCAAAACAAAAGCGTGTTTTATGATCGTTTTCTTTGAATTGAAATTGGAATGTTTTCCCATCCACCGCTTCTTGTCCCAACCAACGCCATGTTTTTCCAGCGCGGCTATAGGCTGGACCCAACACCCCGATGACATTGCTTTTGGTAAAATGAAACTGCACTGTTTTGCCTTCGGCGCCACGAACCCTGAAATACCAATAAAACCAATCCCCCTCTGTGTCGCGCAAATCCTGATGGATATAAACGTCATTGTCTTCAAATCGATCGACAATGATATTGCCGCCGGGAAAATCGGCATCTACTTCTATCTCTGCAAATGCAATGGGGTGAAACATCAATGTGAAAAGAAGAAGTATACAATATATCAAAAATTTGTTGTATTGATTTGGCCATGAAACGGTCAAAGTGTTAAGTGAAAACGGGTTTGCATTCATTTGTATCCTCCAGGAAATTCCCATTTGAATTTTCATGTTTCACAATCATTGTTTATGAAGCAATAAATCGCGTTAACTGATATAGAGTATGTCGGATTTTCATGTTCAAGAAACAGGAATAGGTTCAAAAGATCTAAGTTTTTTGAGAAGGGATGTAGTAATGCTCATTCATCTGTGAGAAAATCAATGCATGTTCAAAAGGCTAGTAGTTTGTCAAAGGTGAAATGGTAAATATAAATACCCCCTAGCCCAATGTCATTAACTTAAGCGGGAGGGCGAGGCTCCCGCCGAGCCGGTTTCTTGTTCAAGCGGCTCATC
>CAZEZQ010000068.1:0-12292 GCA_964516245.1 uncultured bacterium
CGATGAAATTGTGGATATGGATCCCAACGTGCAGGCTAGCCTATTGCGGGTGCTTGAGACCGGAGAGTATCGCCCGCTAGGCTCGACCAAAGAGCAGACCACCGATGTTCGCATTGTGGCGGCGGCCAACCGCAATTTGGTGGTTGAAGTGAAAGCGGGCCGGTTTCGTGAAGACCTCTTTTACCGGTTGAACGTATTGGTGATCCCCACGCCGCCGCTGCGTACCCACAAAGAAGATATCCCCGAATTGGTAGAACATTTTCTGCAGCAGCCGGGGGTGCGCAAAAAAGATATGCGGTTTTCAGATGACGCATTGCGCGCGCTTCAGAACTACGACTGGCCCGGCAATGTGCGTGAATTGATGAACGTGTGCGAGCGTGCTGTATTGCTTTCGTCGGATGAAGTAATAACGGGAGATGAAATTGAAGCCTTGCTCAATATGGCGCGTCCACTGGAATTAGACCGGCACACTGGTTTGTCGAATGGGATGGCCAATAACAATCCCCCCAAATCGATGGATGAAATGGAGCGGGAACACATTCAGAATACATTGGAATACACACAGGGTAATGTTTCGCAAGCATCAGAAATGCTGGGCATCGACCGGAGAACGCTGCAACGCAAAATGGCGAAATATGGTTTAAGAGGAAATTAAACATATTTTTATTGCGATCGTATCAAAATCAATGTATTATTGGAGTGAGAGAATATCGTAGTGAATTGAATACATGTACATCATTGATTGCCATATTGGCATTGGGAAGATTCAATCATGGATACTTTAAAAGACTATTTTTCAGATCTTTCAAAAAGTGCTATTGGATTATTAATAATCGCCTTTGTTCCAATTGTCATCCACAATATTGGTATTTGGCCTATTCATGATGGTATTCTCAATTTTTGTATGGGAATCATAATGTTTAGCCTATTTGTTATCGGTATCATCATATTGCATGAACCCAGGAAGGCGAATGAAACCGAAAGCAAGCATATCCGCAATACCTTGAAATACACCCAAGGAAATGCAGCACAGGCTTCACAGATTTTGGGAATTGATGAAGAGGCCTTGCAGAGGAAAATACGGCGGTATGGGTTGAGGGATCTGTTGAAGTGATTGTTAAGAAACTGGGTTTTGAATCGTACCCCCCTCACCCCGCTATGGCGCGATATAACCTAGCCCTCTCCTAGGGGGAGAGGGGATAGTGATATCATTGTTATGGAATAAACCTTAGTGGTTGTTGGTGGGCTGAAGCCCACCCTACATGTCTACATACTCACTACACATTTTCAACTCTCATTACTTTTCCAACACTTCTTTGAAATACTTTATGGTGCGGCGCAGGCCTTCTTGCAGATCGATTATGGGTTCCCAGCCCAGTTCGGTTTTGGCTTTGGTGATATCGGGTTGGCGAATCTTGGGGTCGTCTACCGGCAATTCTCTAAAAATCACTTCACTGCTCGATCCAGTTTCTTTGATGATCAATTCGCTTAAATCTTTCACAGTCATTTCCGACGGGTTGCCAATATTCACTGGCGTTTTGATATCAGATTCCAACAAGCGGAAAATTCCATCCACCTCATCTTCCACAAAACAAAACGAACGTGTCTGGCTGCCGTCGCCGAATATGGTAAGCGGCTCGCCCTGCAAGGCTTGTGTAATAAAGGTTGAAACCACCCGGCCGTCTTGCACGCGCATGCGCGGGCCATAAGTGTTGAATATGCGAACAATGCGGGTATCGACGCCATGATACCGTTGATAAGCCATGGTCATGGCTTCGGCGAAGCGTTTGGCTTCGTCGTATACGCCGCGTGGGCCGATCGGGTTTACATTGCCCCAATAATCTTCTTTTTGGGGGTGAGTAAGAGGGTCGCCATACACCTCTGAGGTCGAAGCCAGCAAGATTCGCGCTTGCTTTTCATACGCCAGGCCTAACACTTTGTGGGTTCCCAACGATCCCACTTTTAGAGTTTGGATGGGCAGTTTCAGGTAATCGATGGGGCTGGCGGGAGAGGCGAAATGCAAAATGTAATCAACCGGTCCAGGAACATGAATAAAATTGGTGACATCGTGCTTTATGAAGTGAAAATTTTCGTGGCCGAACAAATGTTCGATATTGGTCATATCGCCGGTGATTAAATTATCGATAGCGATGATCTCATGCCCACGTCCTATTAGCAAATCCGCCAAATGCGAACCCAAAAATCCCGCTCCACCCGTAATTACCGTTCTTGGCATTCTTTATCTCCTACTCAAATGTTTCCAATAGTTTGTTGTCTTTGGGAGGGCGAGGCTCCCGCCGAGCCGCCCACACATCGACTGGTTAGCAAGGTCATGACCCGCCCTGGCGAGCTATATCAAGATGAAACACAAAGTGTAGGGTGGGCTTTAGCCCACCAACGAAGCGTATGCATAACCAATTAGAACCTCAGAACTAATACAAGGTGTTTCAAACGAGGAGGGCGAGGCTCCCGCCGAGCCGGTTTGATTGAACGACTTATGATTTACGCAAATAGTATGCATAACCAGTTCAAATCTCAGCACTTACGTGAATGTTTCATAAGAACTGGTCTTACCCTCACCGTCAAAGAAGACGAAAACTCCCTGATGTCCTTGCTGGTTTGATTCCAAACGATTTTTGGAAATTTGCTAATCAATTCTATGCAAAATAAACAAAATCTCACTCATCCTACTCGCAAGCCATTGCCAGAGCAAGCAGTGTGAGTGATCTGTTTGGAACCGGTAAAAAAACTTTAAGTTTTCTTCGGTTTTTTCTTGGCCGCTGGGAATAATACGTTATTCAAGATCAAACGATAGCCGGGAGAATTGGGATGTTGTTTTAAATCAGTGTCTTCTTCTCCCACCAGATGTCGCGGGTCTTCTGGATCGTGTCCACTAAGAAAAGTAAAAGTTCCATCATCCAGCACACCGTGAATGTATTTGGCGACGCCTGAGCCGGGAAAATCGGCCATCACAATAACGGTAGGTTTCAGTTTGCTTTTTCGAAAGGCTGTGGTTTGGCCCCAAAAATCTGCGACCTTGGTGGTGTGGCATTGAGTGAGCATGGTAGGGACCGGGTCGAATTTGGCTGAGAAATCAAAGAGTTGAAAAATATTTCCTTGATAGCGGGCGCCGGGCGTGGCGGGGCTGGGGCTGGTGTCAATGTTGGAATATTCATAGATCATCGGGTTGGGGACCAGTTGAAAATTTTGAAATGCGAGGGTCTTGCCGAAATCTAATTTTTCGTTGAGATTAGGAGTGACGTTGTCTCCATCAATTTCGGGTGCAACGATATCGATCCCTTCCGCCGCCAGCGCAATATCGAGCGTGTCGGTGGCGGCGCACATGGCAAACAAAAACCCGCCTTGTTTGATATAAGCTCGAATCTCTTGAGCGACGGCGGCTTTGTGTTGCTGCACTTTAGGAAACCCGGCCTGACGCGCGGCTTTTTCAAACTGCAACACTTTGGCCTTATACCAGGCCTCGTTTTTGAAACTGCGGTAGAACTTGCCAAACTGGCCGGTGAAATCTTCGTGGTGCAAATGCAGCCAATCATATTTATAGAGCCGTCCGGCCAGCACCTCGCTGTCCCATATCGTGTCGTAGGGGATGTCAGCATAAGTGAGCGCCAGCGTCACGGCATCGTCCCACGGGTCGGCGCTGGGTGGTGTGTAAATCACCACTTTCGGCGCTTTTTCGAGTGGAATCACTTCCATATTTTTTTGTTCGATTTCACTATGAATCGCTTCAATTTCAGACGTGCTGACAGATTGGGTGCCCACTCCTTGCACCGCGGCTTTTTTTTGAATGGTGTCAGTGTTATAGATTAAAAACGAACCGCCGCGGTAATTCAGCAGCCATTCGGTTTTGTATACACGGGGTTGTTGCAGCCCCCAATAGGCCACACCATAAGCGCGCAAATGATTGGGTTGAGAATCATCCATCGGGATCAGTGTGGCATTTGAGAACCCAGCAATGGAAAATGCAAGCAGTAATACGAAACAAATTAGGCTTCGTTTTAGAATCATAATAATATCCTTTATGAAATAAGATTTTCATATTATATCGGCAAGAGCTCCATCAGTCGAATCACACCGCGTATAAAAATGTAGAAGTTGAAAAAGGTTTTAAGAACCCCAATCACCAGCAGAATCACTCCAGGCAGCAGCACCACCATCAGCGCTTTTTGCGGATCAAGTTCATGTACGCTGGTAAAGGCAAAATACAGCAAACCGCAAAAGGAGACCACAAACAAGAGCAAATTTAAGAATGGGATGGGCAGCAGCCAGACGTAAAAGGCCACGCTGGCATAGGCTACGCAGCGGTAGGTGACGACGAACGAATGGGTCCCCCCGATAATGCGAACCAGCCCATGCAGCATCACCGCCGCCAACATCAAAATAATAACACTGTATAACATAGAGGGGACAGCGAAAAAGAGCGAGAGGCCCAATGTCATGGGCGCAAAAATCAGCGCGAAAAACATATTGGGGATCAATATGTTGATGGCGGCAAATAGCGTCGGTTCCCAATAATCGGTTTCTTCGCGTTGCTGGTTGAAAAATTTTCGTGGAGAAACCACCACCGAATGAATACAGTTGCGATAGTTGCGCCCGAATTCGAGAATGTCTTCCCACACTTGGTCCAGTTCGTTGGGATCGCTTGTGTTGCCGGATCGATTCATTGCGTCACCTATCATCTCCCCAAGCAAGTTCGTTGATCTCGCTTGAATCTCTCTTAATTCGATACATCATACAAGAAAATGGATTGCGGCAAAATCTGTATTCCGAATCTTTCAAATTCGCCCTGTAATTTTATGGCAAAGAAAAATCAACAAGAACATTTTTTTGAAGATCCGCCGGCAGACAACCGGTCTCGTTTTTTCGACCGTACTGAATTTGCTCCATTGGCAGAGCGCTGCCGTCCCCAAACTCTGGATGGCTTTTTGGGGCAAGAAAAGATTTTGAGCCCCAACGCCCCACTGCGCAAAGCCATCGAAAACGACCGGGTGCCATCCATGATATTATGGGGACCGCCGGGCAGTGGGAAAACCACATTGGCCTATCTGATTGCCCACCTAACCCAAGCGCAATTCTTGAAACTTTCCGCCACCGATAGTGGGATGAAAGACCTGCGGGGGATCATCGGGCAGGCGCAAAAATCAAAACAGAAAACGATCCTGTTTATTGATGAAATTCACCGCTGGAACAAAGCGCAGCAAGACGGCCTTCTGCCGCATGTAGAATCAGGGTTAATTACCCTGATCGGGGCAACAACTGAAAATCCATCCTTTGAAGTGATCGGGGCGTTGTTGTCGCGGGTGACGGTGTACACCCTGGAGACTTTGAATTCAGAACAAATGCTGCATGTGCTTCGCAAGGGCACACAATTGCTGCAAGAAGAAGGGATGAATATAGAGGTGGAGGATGAGGCCTTGCAAGCCATTGCATCGGTGTCTCATGGGGATGCCCGGGTGGGGTTAAATGCGCTCGAACAAGCGGCCCACTACCAGTTGGATGAGAACCGGAGTGCCGTGCTCACAGCAGAGACGATTTCACAGGCGCTGCAAGAAAAGCGCATTTTGTATGACAAATCAGGCGAAGAACATTACAACTTGATTTCGGCTTTGCACAAAAGTTTGCGCGGCAGCGACCCCCAAGGGGCATTGTATTGGCTGGCAAGAATGCTCCATGCCGGAGAAGACCCGCTTTACATAGCCCGCCGGATGATTCGCTTCGCTTCAGAAGACATCGGCCTGGCGGCCCCCAACGCCCTGGCCATCGCCATCGCGGCGCGGGATGCATACCATACACTGGGTACGCCCGAAGGCGAACTGGCGCTGGCCCAGGCGGCAGCCTATCTCGCCACCGCGCCGAAAAGCAACGCTGTGTATGCCGCTTATAACGAGGCCATGCAGGCGGTGAAAACGCATGGCTATCTTCCCGTGCCCAAACATATCCGCAATGCCCCGACAAAACTCATGAAAGATTTGGATTACGGCAAAGGCTATAAATATTCCCATGACTACGAAGAGGCATTCGCCGTGCAAGATTATCTCCCCGAACCCTTGTTGGGTATGGAATTCTACAAACTTACCGAACGTGGACACGAAAAGACTATCACCGAACGCATGAAGCATTGGAAGCAACTGATGGAACAACAGAAGAATGAGAAGAAATAAAAAAGCAGGTTTTCTGAATATGGTATTAAATCAAAAATCAGCGAATACAAGAATTTTTGCTGAACAATGTTGCCTAATCAATTCCCGCCAGAAAACTGCCTTAATGAAGGTGCTAATCAATACCCCCTTAAAACTATACTCTTTACATCTTTTGTCAAAACGAAGTGGTTTGGATGCTGAAATATTGGTGGAGGTTTTGCAGCAACTTCAACAAGAGGGGGTCGAAATCTTCACCCGCAGGGCGGATGAATATTATTATGATCCCAGCGAAATCCCTTTGCATCCCGATGTGATTGCGGCCACTCTGCAAACTCAATGGTGGGGCAAGCAAATTGTGTATGGCGAGCGTGTATCTTCCACCATCGATATTGCCAAAGCTGTGTTGCAAGCAGGGAACCATCACGGCGCGCTAATAATCGCCGATGTGCAAAAACAGGGCCGCGGGCGCCAGGGCAGCAAATGGGTCTCACCGCCGGGCAAAGATCTGCTGCTTACGTTTTTGGTGCAAGAGGGCGAATGGCGGCCCTCACCCTCCATGTTGTCGCTTTCCATCACCACGGCGATGGCTCGTGTGTTAGATACGGCGTATTGCCTGCCGGTGCAGATCAAATGGCCCAACGATCTCATGATCAACGATAAAAAAGTGGGAGGCGTCTTGGCCGAAATTGATAATGAATCAAAAACCTTTCTCTTGAGCCTGGGGTTAAACGTGTTTAGCGGTCCTTCCGATTGGCCTAATGAGTTACGCACACAAACCACATCACTGATATCAGAACTGGAAAATGGATATGGAAACCATTCGATGAAACAATCACTTTATCCCCCTACTGAATTGTCTCGTTTGGAACTGCTGGCTCAATTCGGCACAACTTGGGAAGCGCTTTGGCAGCAAATGATGAACGACCGGGGCGAAACCGTGCGCGGGTATTGGAGGCGCTATTCAAGCACACTGAGAAAAAACGTTCGGCTGAAGTATCAAGGCAAAACCTACACCGGCTTTGCCCGCGATGTCGATGAATTCGGCCGTTTGCAATTCATTGCTGATGATGGAACACAAATGACTCTGCTCAGTGAAGAAGTGCAAGAAGTGCGGGTGTTGGAATGAGCAATGTCATTTACTTAAGGGATTTTGCTGGTAGGAGCATTTTGCTGTTGGGAGCATTTTGCTGTTGGGAGCATTTTGCTGTTGGGAGGGCGACGCTCCCGCGGAGCCGGTTACGTGTTCAATCGGCTCATTCAACATCCCAAATTGATCTTAAGTTAATGACATTGGTGGAATGAAGAGGCAATCGAGTTGGACATGAAATGCATTATGTATATTGATAAGGTCGTACTTCTTGTTCAATACGGTTTGCAATCTGATCTTCAGCAAGATCGATATCGTAATCCATCTGAAGCCCCATCCAGAATTCTGGTGACATAGCGAAATATTTGGCCAACCGAAACGCTGTATCGGCAGTAACTCGCCTTTTGCCCTGCACAATTTCATTGATCCGTCTGGGTGGAACATGAATATCCAAAGCCAAGCGGTTCTGGCATAACTGCATGGGTTTTAAGAATTCTTCCAGTAAGATTTCACCTGGATGAAGTGGGGGCATTTTCTTTGAATTCATATCTTCACCTTTTTTAAATATCTTATACTTAGTGATAATCAACAATTTCAACGTTATATGCGTCTTTGTCTTTCCAGATAAAACAGACTCGCCATTGGTCATTAATGCGGATGCTTTGTTGCCCAATTCTGTCACCAAAAAGTCTTTTGAGCTGGTTGTCTTTAGGGACTTTCAGATCGCTGAGATTCTTGGCTCGATGGATCATTCTCAGTTTCCGTAATGCAATTCGTTGAATTGTATTGGGGAATTTTTTCGAAAATTCCCTGTTGAAAACTTACCAGTTTCTTTGCAGTTGAATGATCTTATCATATAAATTGTTTACTCATTTCATGATGGAGATGAAGTGGGTCCAAAAATGCTTGCCCGAATTTCTCGTAAAACAGGATTAAAGCCTGAGGATTTATAAGTGTAATATTGTGAAAAAATATTGAATTAAAAACTCTCACACAATCTCAAAAAATATGCAAATGATTGTATATGATCCGGTGAATTTTCAATTCTTTTTGCCAGTTGTTCGAAATAGGTTTGTGTTCCAGCATGGCCTGGCCGAGTTTTTGTATAAGAGAGGTTACGTTCTCTAAATATCCCTTTGAGATAGGCAAGATGAAATTGGCCGTGGCTGTTAAAATCAGCATGTTTTGGCATTTGTTCGGGGTCGTGTTGCTGCACATCATAATGTTGGATGTAATCTCGTAACTCTGTACTTTGCGGTTGCCGTACAAAAATCTTTCGGTTGCCTAATAGCCAGGTTTCAATACATCGATTTTGTACTAATACTTCAAGTTTTGCTGATTGAAGAAGCACTTCCGCTTTATTTGCTGCAGTCGTCACTTGATTTATTCGCTCTTGAATGGATCGGTTGTTGGCATCCAATACAACCACCAATACATCAAATTTTTTGATGGATTCAACATCTCGAATTGCATTTGGAAGATGAACATCTATGATTGAAGGGTACCCTTCACCACTAATCAGAAAGTATGAATTCTCTGTTGCATCTGCGGGTTTGGAAATAGGGTTTAAATGAGGAGCAACATAAGACAACCACATGGGATACAATTTGCGTTCGCAACGTTTCCCCTCAACAAGAAAATATACATTCATGCTGTCACAATTCCTTCTCTGTATGCATCACTGTTGATGAGCTGTATAAATGCTTCATGACTCGAATCGCTAAGGCCAAGAGAATCAAAATCTTCTGCAGTAACAGTACCTCCCTTTCTGCGAACCACTTTCCAATATATAGGACTGATATTATTAATGATGTAAGGATGATGGCTTGTTAGAATAAATTGCAAATTTCGATTTTGTTGGAGCAAGTCTTCGGTTAATATATCAATGCAATTCACTCCAAGACTGTTTTCAAATTCATCGATCAGTATCACTGTCCCTTTTGGCCAGAGATACATTTCGGCTATATGAAATAATGTACGAAGCATACCAGATGAAATTTTGTGTTGCGGGATCCAATTGGATATCCCCCTTTCTTTTATTTGTACGATAGGCGCTTTTTCAATGTATGATGAATCATTTCTATCTTCAAGAGGTTCTACTTTGATATCTGTAACTTGTGGGAAAATTTCTCGAAACCGGTCTTGAATTTGTTTAAAAGTGTTTGGATGAGATTTGTAAATAATGGCCAACTTAATAGTGGTTCCAAGATCACTTTCTTGGACTTTTTCAATTGTATCAAATTCATCACTCATATGTCTAAATAGAAACAATTCCAATGTTGTAAGAAGTCGTTGTTGTTGATTGAATTGATTACTGTTTACAATTTTACGAAAGTCCCGGTGAACTGGATGGATAACATCTTCATGTTTCAACAAACTTAAAACACTAACAGATGGGGAAAGTTTCGGTGTCTTTGTTCCATTCAAAAAAATCTCTTTTTCTTTACGTTCAATGATTTGGATTCCATCTTGATACAGTGATTCTGAAAGAACCTTGGGTATATCATCCGTTGATTCTTCTTGATTTGTTAAATCATATTCTTTCAAAGCAAAATAGGGATTGGATTCAAACTCTCCTGACCAACTGTATGGGTGTCCATCAGTCGTTGAAAAAACAATTTCCCACTTTACTCCATTAAAAGATTTGCCTTCAGCAATTTGTTTTATGGTTAGCAAAGATTGAAGAATCTGCGTTTTTCCAGCCCCTGATATACCAACAAAGAGGGTTAAATCAGAGAATGAAACATTCTCAATTTTCCAATCAAGTGTTTTATCGTAATATTGAAACCGTTCAATTTTCATGAATGGTATTTTCCTACTTTGTATATGCAGATAGAAAAGCAAAACTCATGTCGAATGAATTAATTCAAATTCTAAAATTAATAGTTAGATTCAATATACTCTCTCTCGTGTATGATTATAGCACAACTTGGCAGCCTTATCCTATTCATGCCATCAGATCCCATGCAAAGTTCAAATATATATTCTAACGAACGAATTGTGAGAATTGGTCTCTCAGTGTAGGGGCACGTTGCAACGTGCCCCTACACTATAATCAATTACAAATTTCAAACATCTTTGGTTAGATTTTCCTTGTAGCGTTATTGTGTTATTTATGTGAGACATCCTGTGTTATAATTGCTTGCCGAGTTATATGCTTGTCATAAAGAAGGGAAAGACGAATGGCTCAAAACCTGCGTGTCTTACTCCAACAACCCTCCCTCCTCATCGGCGACGGCGCCATGGGCACAAGTCTCATCGGCGAGGGGTGGGATTTCGAAGAATCGTGTGAGCGCTGGAACATGGAAGAGCCAGAGAGTATCAAGGCCATCCATCGCAGTTTTGTTGAAGCGGTCAGCGATTTTATTATGACCAACACCTTCGGCGGCTGCCCCTTGTGCTTAAAAGATGACGATCTCGACCCTCAGACCGAAGAAATCAACCGGGTGGCGGCGCAGTTGGCGCGGGAAGCGGCGGGAGAGCAATGTTTGGTGTTGGGAGATATCGGCCCCTGCGGCTTTCCACTCGAACCGGTGGGCCCGGCCAGGGCCGAAGATGTCAAAGCCCAGTATCCCTGAAATCTCACGAACTTGCCTTTGCTGGCCCAACCCAATGCCGGGCAGCCTATAAACCAAGACTATCCCATTGAGTATGAGGATACGCCTGAAATTATGATGCAGCATGTTCCCGCACTGGTTGAAGCCGGCGCCAATATTATTGGTGGCTGTTGTGGTGCAACAGCTGAATGGATTCAAACGCTGCGTGAATGGGTGGATCAACATTCATAGAGTTTATCAAAGTTCACGGGAGAGTTTCGCGTAATCTTGAAATTCGCTTTTCAACGAACCACATACCAAGTGGCAGAGTTCAAACACCAGTTCATCTTCGATACGGTAGAGCATACGATTGCCCTCGCGGCGGTTGCTGACCAAACCTGCGTTTTGCAACGCGTTCAAATTGGCCGAGGCGGTGCCGTGTTTGAGGTCCGCCTGTTCGGCGATTTCACCTACACTCATTTCCTGGTCTTTCAGCAATTGTAAAATTTTTAGCCGCGTTGGTTCAGACATGGCCTTGAAGCGCCGGGCCACCAGCTCCAACACTTCATCATTCATGATTTTACCGTTAGTTTTCACAACGCCTCTCCCACTTGTAATTCTATTATACTACGGTACGATAGTATTCTAGTGAAAAAGCAACCTGATAGCAAGAGTCTTTTTATTTTCCATCGATAAGCAAGGAGTACACCATTATGGCGAATCCCAAACGCATTGTCATTATCGGAGGCGTGGCCGCTGGAGCGAAAACCGCCGCCAAAGCGCGGCGGCAAGATCCGGATGCGGAGATTACAATCTATACCGACGAAGAATATATTTCCTACGCGGGGTGCGGCGAACCCTATTACATCGGCGGTGAAGTCAAACAGCGCGAAACATTGCTGCAGCGCAGTCCGCAGGATTTTCTAGAAGATTACAACATCCATGTCCATGCCGAACACCGGGTGGCCAAAATCAATCCCAAAGACAAAACGGTAGAAGTGCACAACTTGAAAGAAGGCAACACCTTCACCGTCCCTTACGACGCCCTGGTGATTGGCACCGGGGCTGCGCCGGTTGTGCCCCCTTTGCCCGGGCGTGAGTTGCCCGGTGTCTACAAATTGCGAACCATCCCCGACACCGACGCCATCCGCAAAAAAGTAGACGAAGGCGCCAAGAAAGCCATTGTAGTCGGCGGCGGTTACATCGGATTGGAACTGGCCGAAAACCTGAAGAATCGTGGGATGGATGTCACCGTAATCGAAATGCTGCCCCAACTGGCCCCGCCCTATGACGCCGATGTGGGCGACGCGATTAAAAAAACGTTAGAGGAGCACGGGGTGAAGGTCTTGCTCGAAACCAAGGTGGAAGAAATCCTTGGCTCGCCCGAAGACGGGGTGAAAGGCGTGAAAGCGGGCGGGCAGGAACTGCCGGCCGATATGGTGGTGCTTTCAGTGGGCATCCGCCCGAATGTAAAACTGGCCCAGGATGCGGGCATCGAAATCGGTACCTCC
>CAZEZQ010000069.1:0-12238 GCA_964516245.1 uncultured bacterium
CTACACTTTGTGTGTCTTGTTGATATAGCTCGCCGGGGCGGGTGGGGTGCTCTTAAGTTAGTGATATTGGATGTAGAAGGGGTTGAGGCTTTAGTATCAATAGAAATTTACAATCAAAGAGGTGTTTTCATGAAATTTTGGGAAAAATCAAACAATCAAAAATCAATATCTTGCCATGCCCTATATGTGTTGACTTTTTGTCTCTTGTTCACCTTTTCTTCTTGCCAAGTCAAAAAAGGTGAATACCCCCAACGCGATATTACCAATGTCGTGATTTTTGCCGCAGGTGGCGGGACGGATACATGCAACCGGGTGGTTTCATCCGAGATGGCGAAATTTCTTGGTGTTAACGTAAATGTGGCCAACCAACCCGGTGGGGTGAATGGTTCGCTGGGAATGAATTACGTCTATCAACGGCCAGCCGATGGCTATACTCTGATCGGCCTCTCTGAATCCTGCGTCGCGGCTGGAGTGCAGGGTGGATTTGACAAACGCATGAACGTGTGGGATTTCTTCATCATCGGTGGCTCACCGGATGTGGTCTCGGTGACACCGAACCTCCCCTATCAAAATCTGCAGGAACTCATTGAAGCCGCCAAAGCAGACCCCACTGCCGTTCGGGCGGGAGCCAGCAATTCCGGTTCGATCCATCATCTGAACTTGCTCGCGATGGAAAAGGGCACCGGCGCCCAACTAAATTACATCCCTTATCCAGGCTCCGCTCCGGCGCAAAATGCCGCGATGACCGGTGAGGTCTCAGTAGTCATTACCTCGGTTGCCGAACAGGCCCAGTTGATTCGCGGTGGAAAACTTCGGCCGCTTGCTATGTTGATTCCCGAATCATTCACCTTGGATGATCAGGAAATTCCATCTGCTTTTGATACGTATCCCGATCTCGCCAAACATTTACCCATTTCTCAAACCATCGGTTTCGGCGTGAAAAAAGAAACTCCTGAAGGCATCAAACAAACCTTGCGCGATGCGTTCAACAAAGCGCTGCAAACCGAAAACATGCAAAACTGGGCGGAGAAAAATTACTACGTGTTGTCTGGCAAAACCGGTGACGAAGCCAACAAGGTCTTTAACCATTTGGAATCGCTCTTTGCCTGGACCCTACAAGAACTGGGGAGCGTAGAAGTTCATCCCAAAGAATTAGGCATCCCCGAACCGGATACCATGTAAGTAAATTTCGGTTGGCAAGGGCAAGCGAAGCCTGCCCTTGCGCCATGGTGTTAGGGTAGGGCTCTTACCTAATACTCACTATAAATCGAAGCATAAAGCGTTTCATTTTACGAACTTAAATAAGACGAACACAAATGCATCCGTTCGTCCTTAAAGGACTGAAAGAAATTAGCCCAGCCTTGAAAGGCTGGGCGGTATGTTGCCAACAATTTTGGAGTTATTCCATGCTAAAAGGTGAAAACCTCCGCCGGGCGGATTTCATTACCAGCGTATTGCTAATCTTGCTGGGATTGTGGATATTGTACAAATCCTTCCAAATGCCCATGCAAGACAGTTATGGCGGTGTTCAAAATGTGTGGTATGTTTCACCCGCTTTGTTCCCTCTTATCATTGGCATTGGCATTCTGATTCTTGGCATTGTGCTTTGTGTACAATCCGTCAAACTTGGCGGCTATCAGGCATTGATGAGTTACCTCAGATCATACAAAATGCAAATTTCTTTAACCACTGTGCGCTTTTGGGCGATCTTGCTCTGCCTGATCACCTATGTGTATCTTTACATTCCCCGGGTGGATTTTTTTCTCACCACCTTGCTTTTCATGATCGTTTTTATTTCCTTGTTTTATCTGAATGAACTGCGGGTTTTTTCTCGTTTATTGGGTTTGTATTTTGTAATCAGCCTTCTTTATACAGCATTGGTGGTTTTGGGAGTCAATGATTGGGCCGTGAATCAATTTGCCTATAGTGTGGATGTTTTCATTTTACTATTTATCATCGTTTATGTTGTGATAGCCAAAACCATGGTTTGGAATGATAGTGAGCAATCGAAAAAGATGAATATGGCTTTGCTTTTATCATTTTTGATCCCTCTTTTCCTTTGTCCAATATTCAAATACTTCCTCCTTGTTCCTTTGCCGAATGAGGGTTTGGTTATTGGTTTGATGGATACGATTCGCTATTCCCTCTTTTAAGGTGAAACAACGATGTTTGTACTCGAACAATTGGCCGAGTTTTTTCAACATTTTTTTACCTTGATCTCCAATCCGGCCAATGTATTGTTGTTATTCGCATCTGTATTCTTAGGCATTGTCTTCGGCGCCATGCCCGGTTTGACAGCAACACTAGGTGTGGCTCTGTTAACCACTTTAACTTACGGCATGGAAACCCAAACTGCGCTAATTTCATTGCTCGCCATCTATGTCGGCGGGGTTTACGGTGGTTCGTATGCTTCCATTCTGATTAACATTCCCGGCACCGCGGCCGCCGCCGCTACTGCTTTAGATGGCTATCCACTCGCCTGCAAAGGGGAAGCTGGCAAAGCATTGGGTCTCACGACTACCTCATCAACCATCGGCACATTTATCGGCATGATGTTTGTGGTCGCCTGTCTGCCGCTGATCTCGGCTATGGCGCTGCAGTTCACATCGTTTGAATTTTTCTTGCTCGCCTTTTTCGGCATTATCATCAGTGGCACCATAAGCAGTCCTGACTTGGTCTACAAAGGATGGATCGCTGGATTCTTGGGCTTGCTGCTTTCGGCGGTAGGGCGTGACCGCCTGCAATACTTTCCCCGCTTCACCTTCGGTTGGTCAGAACTCGATGGGGGTATCGACATTGTTCCCGTGTTGATCGGGGCCTTCGCCATCCCTCAAATCATTCAAGTGCTAAAAGACCAAGTTTCCATCGGCGAAGCCAAACATTTCAAACGCATCCTGCCCGAATTCGGCTCCATCATAAAATACTTTCGCGATATCTTCCGTTCTGCGTTGGTCGGTGTGGGCATTGGCGCGGTGCCGGGGATCGGCGAAGACATCGCGGGTTGGGTTTCGTACAGTGCCGCCAAAAATGCATCCAAGCATCCTGAAAATTTTGGCAAAGGTGAATTCTCAGCTGTGGTTTCCACAGAAACAGCTAATAATGCCGCTATCGGCGGCTCCATGATCCCTCTGCTTAGCTTGGGCATCCCTGGCAGTCCTCCAGCAGCCATGCTGCTGGGCGCGCTGATTTTGCACGGAGTGCAGCCTGGCCCAATGCTTATGGTAGATCATCCCCAATTCGTATTGCAGTTCGCCGCCATCTTGTTAATGGCTTCTCTTGCCATGTGGGTTACAGGGATATTGCTCGCCAAACAGGTGGTCAAAATCTTGCGGATTCCTCCACCGCTCTTCATGCCCATCATCGCTGTATTGTGTGTGTTGGGCTCGTATGCGCTAGGCTTTCGCGTATTCAATCTCTACCTCATGATCCCGGTTGGTATCGTGGCCTATTTTCTCACTGAAATGGAATACCCCATCGGTCCTTTGGTGATCGCCGTGATTCTCGGCCCCATGGCCGATGAAAACCTGCGCCGCGCCCTCATGGTTTCTAAAGGCAGTTTTCTCCCCATTTTCGAACGTCCCGTGGCGCTGGTATTGTTTTTACTTATTGTTTTGACTATCGTAAGTCAAATGGGATGGTATAAGCGGCTGATGAAAAAACTGCTGAATCGAGGCGCCAATAAAGAATCATGAGAAAGGTTTCTATCTCTCTCGCCCCATTCGATTATGCCAACATCAAGCAAATGCCTTCTCCTGAAGATTTTGCCAATGATGTGTTTGAATGTTATCAAGCGGGCGCTTCGGTGGCGCATTTTCATGTGGTCGATCAAGAGGCCCGGCCCACCAGTGATACCACCTGGTTTCAGCAGTCGATCGGTGCCATCCGCGAAAAATGCGATATCATCATTCAAGGCTCCACCGGCGGGGTTGGCGTATCCTGGGAAGCGCGTTCTGCGGCGCTCGATGTGCCCGGTGTGGAAATGGCCTCGCTGAATATGGGGTCATGCAATATCGGCAATTTGGCCTATATCAACACACCCGAAGAAATCCGCCAATGGGCGAAACAGATGAAACAAAACCGAATCATTCCCGATATGGCCATCTTTGAACCGGGAATGTTCTCTATGCTAAAACAATTGCAGCATGAGAACTTAATTGATCCACCTTATGTGATTGGGTTGCCGATGGGCTTCCCCAACGCGGTTCCGGCGGCACCTGAAAATCTTGTACACATGGTTAACCAGCTGCCTGAAAACGCTGTTTGGTCGATCATATCCCATCATGCTAGCGATTATCAAATGCTGGCCGCCGCTATCGCCTGTGGCGGAAATATCCGGGTTGGGTTTGAAGACTCCGCTCATCTCACTTCCACACGCCAGGCAAATTCCAACGCCGAATTGGTGGCTCAGGCGCGCGATTTGATACATCTGTTGGGGCAAGAAGCAGCCACCGCGGATGAAACTCGAAAAATGTATGGAATCACAGGATAAACCACAATGATCAAACGCAGTGTTTACAATGAAATGCAACAACAGGCCGCGGAGAGGATACAAAAAGCGGGCATCGTTATTAAAGATGAAGAAGTAGAAACCATTGAAATTGTCGATTTTGGATTAAATCAATTCGATACCGAGGGCGCTGCGATTTTTACTATGGTCAATACCGAACGCATTAGCGCCAAGGTGTTGGTGTTGTTTGCCAATCAAACCGAGCCCGAACATTGGCATCCGCCGGCCGAACACGATCCCGGCAAAGAAGAAACCGTGAGAGCCATTGCTGGGGAACTGCGCTTTTACATCCCCGGTGATGAGACCTTGTCGGTTGGTTTTATCCCCCAGGGCAAAGAAGATTGCTATACTGCACGCAAAGAGATCATTATGACTCCCGGCGATCAATTGACAATGGAACCGGGCACCAAACACTGGTTCCAGGCCGGTCCGGAAGGTGCGGTGCTCTATAGTTTCTCAACCTGCGTTCGCGACGCTATGGACCGTTTCTCCGATCCCAACGTCGAACGCATAACCAAAATTATTGAAGACGAATAAAGTTGTTATAGGGCGAGGTTGGAAAAGCGCCGTGGCGTGTTCCAGCCGAGCCGTGAATCATTAATGAACGATCAATCCATCGAGGGAACCAAATGAATCAATTGAAAGGCGTTGCCATCGGCGCGGGTTATTTCAGCCATTTTCATTACGACGGCTGGTCGCGCATTCCTGAAGTTAAGATCACAGCCGTGTGCGATATGGATCAGGAAAAAGCACAAGCGGCCGCTAACAAGTTTGATATCGATTCTATCTATGCCGACTTCAATGAAATGATCGACAATGAAAATCCTGATTTTGTCGATGTCATTACTCCTCCGGCGACACATCTCGAACTTTGCACTCAGCTGGCCGAGCGCGGCATCACGATCATTTGCCAAAAACCACTAGCGCCTATCTTTGATGAAGCCAAACAGATTGTCGATGCCATGCAGAAAAACAAGGTCCGTTTCGCCGTGCACGAAAACTGGCGCTTTCAACCCTGGTATCGCGAAATCAAAAAGCTGCTTGATGATGAGACTATAGGCGATTTGCACTCTATCTATTTTCGTTCGCGTATGGGCGATGGCTGGGGTGAAAACGCGTATTTGGACCGGCAACCGTACTTTCGCGAATACCCCAGGCTTCTGCTCTACGAAAACGGTGTCCACTTTATCGACACCTTCCGCTATCTTTCCGGTGAAATCAAGCGCGTCTTTTCAAGCATGCGCAAACTCAACCCAGTCACCAAAGGCGAAGACCGCTGCATTATCTATTATGATTTTGTGAATGGAGCCGAAGCGCTTTGGGATGCCAACCGGTACAATGAAAGCAACCAGCCCAACCCGCGTTACACCTTTGGTGAATGCCTGGTGGAAGGCACTGGAGGATCGATTCGCCTGTATTCGAATGGAGATGTCACCGTGCAAAAACTTGGTGAGCCGGAAACAAAGCATGAATACTTTCATGAAGACCGCGGTTTTGCGGGAGACTGCGCCTATTATTTCGAACGCCATTTCGCCGATTGCATGTTGAACAACCAACCATTCGAAACCAACGGTGAGAATTATCTGAAAACATTGCAAGTGCAAGAAGCAGTATACGCCTCGGCTGACCAGGGCATACCGAAAGAGATCTCATAAACCTTTCATGATCTCTAACACATGACTCAAATTCGCCCCCAGATCGCCTTTGCCTATACGCGAAGCGGAGCGGATATGCAAGAGATTGTATTCTCCTTCACGCGTTTCCAATCGAAGCGCCATATCATCCTGAAACTTCATCATAGGTGTGGTAATCACCAAATGAATTTCTTGGTTTTTATGATCAATCGTTTCGATTTCCCAGTGATCACGATCACAAAAAGATTTCACCTTTTCGGTTAGTGTGTCAAAATCGTATTCTACTGTGGGCGTCTTCAATTCAGGGAATATCGGATCTTCTGATGTTTCTACAATATTATTGCCAAGATAGGCCGGCAGCCGGGTCGTGATTCCCGGTTTTTTGAATAGGGGGACATCGTTCATCAAGATGGGCGTCACCAAACCGGTTACCAAAACAAGGAAAATACCAATCAGAACGATGAGTAGGATAAGCATAGTTTTCTTCATTACAATCCATTCTTTTTTCTTTTTTATGGGGGATTATAGTTTGGATTCAAAATGAGAAGAGATTTTGATGAATGATGATCTGAAAATAAACTGTTTCGCTTACTGCGCCTCTTGCACAACCACACCTGCAGCCACATTTCCCCCGCCATGGTCCCAGCGCACCGGTCCCATCACCCCATCAAACGAATCCATTGATTGCAGCGCTTCCCGAACCCCGTTCCGGCTCAGGCCAGCTTGGCGAATGGCGCGAATGACCATCTGCACAGCATCATAACCATACCCCGCACAAGCATCTGGTTCATGCCCATAGCGTTCTTTGAATGTTTCAACAAACGGCTCTATCTTTTGGATTGCCGGCTTGTAAGCAATTACACCCTTTGATACCGGATGCCCTGGTGTCCAGGGTGTGAACCAAACAATCGAATCGGTTTTGTTTTGCTTCATGATTCGTGGCAAAAAATTTGAATCTGCATATACCACTACACCCTCCGGTTCGAATGTCTGTATCCGCTTCATTAAGTGTTTCGTATCGGCAACAGAATCAATCGTAAAATGAAACTTGGGGGGAAGGTTTGCCCCTCGAAGCTGCTTCGTCATTTCATCTGCAAATGTTCTTCCATCATGGCTAGCAGCCGTGATCATTCCCACCTTCTTTATTTCAGCTTCTTGCATTTTCTGCACCAACCATCGCGCTTGTTTCGTGTCGCTGGGCGCCAAGCGAAAGATCCAAGGCACCCGCACATGAGTTAATGAAGGATCGCTCGAGAGTGGTGAAATCAATGGCAAATGCGCCTTAGTCGCCACTTGCTGCGCAATATGGGTGCTATCTCCGCCAATCGAACCGATCACCGCCCACACCCGGTCTTCATACACCAACCGAATCATCTCTTTCGACCCCGCTCCCCAGGGATCGCTTGCCCATCGCTGAATCAAACGAAATGGAAGCCCTTCATATCCCCCCGCTTTGTTGGCTTGTTCTACTGCCAGCAAACTCCCCCACCACATCATTCGGCTAGCTGGATGTTCATCTTTGTTGGGCGCAAAATACCCGATCCGAATTTCTTTTAGTTCGCTGGGATGGCTGCTCTGCGAATCCGGCCCTAGAAACTCAACCGGTTCATCAAGCATCTTTTTATAAGGGGACACATCCTGTGCATATACCAATGCAGGGTGATACAGAAAAAAAGACAATAATAAACATAGCACCAAGCCCTGAAAAAAGGGTGAAATACGGCAGCCAGGGGCATCGCTCCTGGTGTTTGATGGATGAATAAAAGAAAAGCCCCAACGGGGTGTAATACAATTTTGTGAATTGTTACCGTTGAAACAATTATTTCGCCCTTTCAGGGTTTGATAGTTTGAATGTACACGAATCCAGGGGCGATGCCCCTGGCTATCATACGACGCCCTGTTGGGGCTTTTCCCTCCCCAAGATTGGGCCTGCGCGCAGTGGCGGGGAGGGGTAGGGTGGGGTTGAGAATGTTGAAATAGGTTAGAATATGATTCACAACCCCCTCCCAGCCTCCCCCAAACTTGGGGGAGGAGTAGATTGGGGGTGGCGTTTATCTTTCTGGGAATGGGCATATTGCCTTCATTCCTCATTCTCCCATCACCTCATTCTGCGAATAAAAGCGGAAATTTCCATCTTCAGCGATCGCCAAATAGGCCGGGCTGCGGTCGCTGTAGATATAATCAAACACTTTGTTTCCGGTTACGCCGTCATAGGTCTTCATTTCGGCCAACGCATCGCGAATCAAGGCCCGGTTTAATCCTGCCTTATCGATGGCTTTGATGACCATCATCATTCCGTCATAGGCATGTGCCGCATAAGTTTCGGGTTTTACACCAAATCGTTTTTCGAATCGCTCGACAAATGTTACATAATCCTTATCCGTACTTTCAGGATCGTAGGGATACCCTGCCACCACTTTCTTAAAATGTTCTCCCACAATCTCTTTGAATTCATCAGTCACCAGCCGGTCGCTGCCGATGAACCATTGATCCATCCCCATCTCGCGCATTTGTTTTAATATCAAGGCCGATTCTTCGGCATCGCCATAAGTCATCACCGCATCCGGCTTCAAGCGGCGAATGCGCTCCAATTGCGGGGTGAAATCAGTATCGCCCACTTTGTAATTTAACTCGGTCACAAAGGGATGGCCCAATCGTGTTGCCGCATCGCGAAACTCGTCGATGCTCATGCGTCCGTAGCGGTTGTTGGCTCGCAGCGCCGCCACCCGTTTGAGTCCCAATTCTTTGAATACATAATCGGCCAACAAATAGCACATTTGCCGGTCATCGGTGATGCAGCGAAAAGCCCAAGGGATTTTGGTCTCGACAAAGGTGGGATCAGTATCCCCTGAATTCATCATGGGGATCTCGGCTTTCAGCGCCACACGGATGGCGATGTGGCTGTTGGCCCCGTCGATGGTCCCGAGAATCGCCCACACTTTCTCTTTGTAAGCCATATCGACAATTTCATTGCCTGATGCCCCCCACAAGCCATTGTCGTTGTGCACGATCATTTCATAGGGGATCTTCCCTCTATAGCCGCCGTTTGCATTGGCTTCTTCAATGGCCAGTTTTGCCCCCTGCAGCATCTTAACTCCCAACGCGGTTTCATGCGAAGCGCCGCCGGTCGCTACCGAAACCGTCTGCATAATCGGGCCGATAAAACCGATTTTCACTGTTTCCACATGCTCGGGTTCAGGGATGTTGCGGCCATACCCGGTGTATTCCAACGGTTGCAAAAAGAATTTGTAATAAGGATCAGCATATTTGCCATAGGGCATATATTCTTCCGGCGTATTGCCATAGGTCTCCGTCGTCGCGATTTCGTCCCCCTCTTCCGCCCAAACCGGTGAGGTGCTTATCAATGCGATCATCAGCAACCGGGTGGCAAGGGCAAGCGTTGTTTGTCTGCCCTTGATGGCAAATCTAAAAAATTGGCAATGGGCTAATGAGATAAGTATTCGTTGAAATATGCAAAACAATCTCCTCACCCTCTGGGTGAGGGATAGAGTGAGGTGGAAAACGTTAAAAAACTGTAAAAAAAGATGGTTGATTTTTCTAAGTTGGTTCATGATTTTACTCCCCTATTCGCTCATTGAGACTTTTTCAGTATTCTTCAAACCTTGCCAATAGTTGTTTCCTTTGCCCCGCGCCAAACCTTTTCCGGTCCCCAGCCAGATATCATTCCCCTGGTATTCCGAACAGATGGCGAAATGGTTGGGCAAATCGAGTTGAGTTTCTCTTTCTTCTACAACCTGATTGCCTTTCATCAGCTTGGCGCTCCAGGTTTGACACTCCTCTGTAGCCTGTTGATAGGTCACCCAGGTATCGCTTTCAAAATCCACCAGAATCGATAAGCCCTTATCGGTTGAACACATACACTCATTAGGGCCACGGCCGATGGCATGATTGATAAAACTGCTGGCCAGGCCGCTGTCATGCTCCATATACCCCCGCCAATGCCGCCCGTCGTAGCGGCTTAAGCCAAAATAAGTTGAGGCCCACAAGATCCCCCGGCTAAACGAAGCGGAGGTTGTGATCACGTGCAAGATGCCGTCATCGCGGTACAAATCAATTTCCATTTCTCCATCCGGGTCCATATACGCTTTCCAGCGCTCGCGTTCCACATCCCATTCCAACACCCCGCTGCCCCAAACCGCGGCATGTACCTTTTCTTCTGATGCGTCTATGTTGTAGCACCAAATTTCATGCATGGGCGCATTTTTTTCGGTGTATATATCCCAGCGGCCGCTCACTACGTTGTAGCGGCTGATCCCCGCGGTGGTCGCTGCCCACACATGGCTGCCTTCGATATCGATGCCATACACCACATCATTGACCAGGCCGCTGTTCAATTGGTGAAAATGATCAAAGCGGCCGGCGCTGAACCGGGCGATCCCCCCGCCAAACAAAGCGAGCCATACATCATTGGTTTTGGGGTCAACGGCAATCCCACTGACCACCCGCCAGGGCAAACCATCTTCTTCCGTCCAATGCTTCCATATCCCGTTTTCATATAGAGCCAGACCATCTTCGGTGCCCACCCACAAGCGCTCTCCATCAGCTTTTAATGCGAATATGTGATCGTTGGGCAAACCACCTTCCGTCGATTTGGTGGTGAAGGTTTCCCATTCGGTATAGACATAGGGTTCACCCGGCAACGTTGGTGTAGATTCATCTGCCATTGCTGGGATGGAAAGTAAAAGCAATACAACAAACAACCAAGAAATCTTTTGCATGAGTGTTCCTCCCTTATCTCTGATTTTTTCCCTGACGATCCGGCAAAAAGTAAAATCCAGCATTTTGATGTACCACATCTTGGAGCGCAGGCGTCCCGCCTGCTCTATATGTAGTTGCAGGCGAGGACGCCCACCAAGGCGCGTCTATGACCTGCGCTCCAAAAATAACTTTTTGCCGGATCGTCATACCTTGCTGCAGTTCATCTTTATCGTTTCATGCCTTGTTGTAATTCGCTTTGGCGGAAGCCGCCGAATGTGCGTTTTGAAGCCCGTTTGCGGTCTGATAACATCATTTCGATGATCAAACAGGCAAACGCTGGAATTAGAAAGTATAAATACCGTTCTTCATATTGTGAAACGAATTGACTGCGCAAGAGTTTCTGTTGCCTGCGTTGTTCCATGTGTTCGTAGATTTCTGTCAGTTCAAACGAATCGGCCCGTGTGGGGTAATAAGCGCCCCCAGTATTTAAAGATATCGTGCGCAGCGTTTCTTCGTCTAATTTGCTGGAAACCACATTTTCATTTTTGTCTTTTACATATTCAGTAATGTTACCGTTTTCATCGCGAATGGGAATTGGCACACCCATGGGATCACCAATGCCGATGGAATAAATCAACACATTTTCTTCGGCCGCTTTTTTGGCCGCTTCGATGGGATCGCTCAAGGTATCTTCGCCATCGGTAATCAAGATGATGACGCGGGATTCGCGATTGTCTTGGGGAAAGGCTTCGATGGCTTTTTCAATGGCTTCGCCAATGGCGGTTCCTGGAGTGGGGATGGATTGTTGATCCACTTCGCTAAGCAAGATTTTTGCAGCGGAGTAATCTAGAGTGAGGGGGCATTGCACGAATGCCTGGCCTGCAAAGACGACCAAACCGATGCGGTTGCCTTGCATGCGGTCGATCAAATTGGCCACCTCATGTTTGGCCCGCACCAAGCGGTTGGGTTTTAAGTCTTCGGCCATCATACTGCGCGAAACATCCAGCGCCACCATAATGTCATGCCCGCGTGAAACCAGCTGTTGTTCTTTTTGTCCCCAGAGAGGGCGGCCCAACGCAATAAGGGAAAGGGCAAACACCAGAAAAATCAACACCAGTTTGGTTTTTTGTTTTTCGCGGCTCACTCCTTCCATGAGCGACTGCACCAGTTCCATATCTCCGAAGCGGCTGAGGGCGGAGAGCCGTTTTTTCCATGCCCACCGCATAAAGATGAGCAGTGGGATGAGCAGCCAAAGCAAATTTAATGTTTCATACGTGGCGAACATCATGGCAGTTTCCTAAACCGGGTTTGGGATAAAACCAATTCTATCAATAACAAAGCCAACGCCGGATAGAGAAAATAGGGGAATAGTTCTTGA
>CAZEZQ010000070.1:0-4413 GCA_964516245.1 uncultured bacterium
GCCGGATGTTTTAGTTTGTATGTAACCAAAAATGTTGTGGGAATTGAGGGAGGGGTTCTGATCACATCGAGTGAAAAAGCGGCCAAACGGGTGAAATCTTTGGCGTTGAATGGGATGTCTGCCGATGCCTGGTCACGTTTTTCAGATGAAGGATATATACATTACCAAGTGACTGAAGCCGGTTATAAATACAATTTGCCCGATGTGCATGCCGCCTTGGCGCTTTCACAATTTCGGCGAGTGCAAGAGAACTTAAAGCGGCGGGAAAGGATTTGGCATCGGTACAACAAGGCATTTGCCTCACTCCCGTGCATTGTTCCTCCCGAGCCGGAAAGAAATACCATTCACGCGCGCCATTTGTACAGATTGTTGTTGGATTTGGATGACCTGACAATTTCGCGGGATCAATTTTTGCAAACTATGCACAGACGGAATATCGGCAGCGGCGTGCATTATATCTCACTTCATCTTCACGAATATTATCAAAAAAAATTATCTTACCGGATGGATGATTTTCCGAATTCGTTGTGGCATTCAGAGCGAACGGTTTCGCTGCCCCTCTCTCCTGCGATGAGCGATGATGATGTGGAAGATGTAATTGAAGCCGTAACGGAAATTTTAGAATCAAAAAAGCGTTAACCGGTTAAATTCGAGCCAGCCCTCGGGAAGAATTTTGAATGAAAGTTATCATATATTGGACTTCAGGTGAGTCTGTGAATTCTGTTGTCAATTCTTCAATCGCTTCGTTTGCAGTAAGTTTGGAACGGAAAATGATGCGATACGCTTTTTTGAGATTTTTGATTCGTTTGGGAGAAAAATTGAGCCGTTTTAAACCTATGATGTTCAAACCTTTCGACCGGCAAGGGACACCGCTGACCGATGTATAGGGCAATACATCTTGCCGTACACCGGAACAACCGCCGATAATCGAATTTCTCCCAATCCGGCAAAACTGATGGATGCCTACCAAACCGCCGATGATGGCATGATCTTCGATTGAGATATGACCTGCAAGAGCCGAAGCGCTGGCCATAATCACACGGTCTTTTAAGACACAATTGTGGGCTATGTGGCAATACGACATGATCAAACAATTGTTTCCGATTACGGTTTCTTCACCTTCGAATGTTCCTCGATTGATAGTGGCATATTCACGAATGGTGGTATTGTCGCCAATTTTGACAAAACTTTCGGCACCACAATATTTCAAATCCTGAGGTTCACTGCCAATAACAGCACCAATGCCGATTTTGCAGTTACGGCCAATCTGGCTCCATCCTTCAATCACCGCATGAGGTCCAACTTTGGTTCCCTCCTGAATCACAGCATGCTCATTAATAATTGCATAAGGACCTATTTCTACATTGTCCCCTAGCTGGGCATTTGGATGGACAACAGCCGTGTTTGCAACTTGTGGCATAGGTTTTTCTTCTTTTTCTAAGTTAGTTTGTTCTGCAGAATCGGCACAATTCAGAATATGCCTTAAATTCCGCTTATCATTTTACTTAACGGTATTCGAATCTATCCTGTAAATCTAGAGCAATTAAGCAAACATGTAGATTTCTGTTGAAATAGATATACATATAAAATGACCCGGCAAAAAGTCTTTACTTGTGTTGCGGACATCCTGTCTGCTTCAGTATATAGTTCAGGCAATATGTCTGCACCACAATTTGGATAACTGCTCAAAACTCAATTGTTTTTTTGCTAGGAAGTCTTGTATAAAAACTCAAATTTATTCGAATCAATTTGTCATCTTGCCTGTTCAATTTCGTCTCCAATGGAAAAGAATAGTATGGCTTCGCACACGATTTGACCATCTACGCGAATCACACTTGTTGCTTTTCCAGCGCGTTTTCTCATCTTGGAAATTTTGGTTTCAATGATTAATTGGTCACCTGGGGTAACGGGCTTCCGAATTTTTGCGCCATCCACTCCAGCCAAAAAGATGGCTTTGCCCCGGTTTTGATCGAGAGAGAGCAGTAGTACGCCTCCCGCTTGCGCCATGGCTTCGATGAGCAATACTCCCGGCATAATCGGCCCATGGGGAAAATGTCCGTTAAAAAATTCTTCATTGCAGGTGACATTTTTTACTGCTTTTACTTCAAGTTTAGAATAGTCAATTTCCAACACTTTGTCGATTAGTAAAAAGGGGTAGCGATGGGGAAGAATCTGTTTGACTTCCAAATTGCTCATTGGGAAATTAGGGACGCCAGTCGAGGTTTGTCCATTCAGCGTATCAAGCACTTTTTGTACAAACCGGATATTGAAGGCGTGACCAGAACGCACAGCGATAATATGGCCTTTAACCGGCCGGCCCAAGAGGCTTAAATCGCCAATTACATCCAATATCTTATGGCGAACCACTTCATCATCGAAACGCAATTCCTCATTCAAGTAATCATGTTCACCAATAACGATAGCGTTTTCCAGGCTCCCTCCTTTGATTTTTCCCGTTTGGCGAAGTTTGTCTACATCTTTCAAAAAGCAAAATGTTCTTGCCGGCGCGATGTTTTCAGCATAATTTTCGGGTGAGATCAAAAAGGAGGCCGAACGAATGCCGATGGCGGGATGATCGTAATCGATTTTATAAGTGACTTCAAAATGTTGCGAGGGAATGATTGCCAATTCCAAACCGTTTTCGAAAAGCCAAATGGGTTCTTTCACTTCAATAAAACGACGGGGTTGGTCTTGAGTGACAAAACCGACTTTCATTAATGCGTCTACAAATTCTTTGGCGCTGCCGTCACAAATGGGGGGTTCATTGGAAGAAACTTCTAAATAAATATTATCAATTCCCAGTCCGGAAATAGCCGAAAGAACGTGTTCTACAGTCATCATTTGTAAATCGCCGTATCCCAAAGCTGTTAAATAGAGTGAATCTTCAAGCACGGCATTTTCGGCTTTTACATTAATCAGAGGTTTCTCCGGCAAATCGCCGCGAACAAACTGAATCCCGGTATTGGCTTCGGCCGGTTTGAATGTGATTGTGGTTTCTTGTCCGGTATGGAGACCAAAGCCGCTTATGCTGGTTTCACCGGCAATGGTACGTTGATATTCAACCATTTTTCGTTTCGTTCCCTAGCATCTGTTTTTCTAATGTATGGATTTTTTCAAAAATACGTGGCAGACGCGCTAAATTGGCTTTCAACCGTTTTTCTTCCCGGTGGGGTTTGGCAGGGATGCCCCAATAGATTGAATTGGGAGGGACATCATCTACTACGACGCTCTTGGCTCCAATACGAGAGAAATCCCCAATCTTGATACCAGGAGAGATGACAACCTGGCCGGCAATCGCAACTCCATCACCGAAGGCAGCGTGATCGCCGATGGTCACTTGAGAAACGATAATGCAATGGCTGCCAAACCGGCAGCCCGCGCCAATTTGCACTAAATTATCTATTTTTGTTCCTTCACCGATCAGGGTTGGCGCTTCGGGTATCCCTGCAATGACTACATTGGCTCCGAGTTCAACATCTTTTTCAATATGAACCGGATATCCTGATGGCGGAGATTGCATGTCGTCTACGCTGCCAATGCGGCAGCCGGCATGGATAATGCTGAGCGCATCGATTTGGCAGCCGGCTGCGATCGATACATGGGGATAGAGAGTGACTTCATCTCCAATAACTGTATCACGGCCTATAAATACACCTGGGTAAATCACGACCCGGTCACCAATGACCACATTCTCTTGAATAATCGCATGCGGCATAATGGTGACGTCTTTGCCTAGAGCGACGGTAGGCGAGACTTGGCTGGAAATATGGACTCCACCCGAAATTCGGCGGTTGTCCCGGTGAAAAAGATGAAGCGCTTTGGTAAAGGTTAAATAGGGATTCTCGGAGCGAATTACCGGGCGAAACTCGGTCTCCAAATCATTGGGGATAATAATAGCCGAAGCATTACATAAATTGATTTTGGAGACATACTTCGGATTGGCTACGAACGAGATATCACCTTTTTTGGCTGCGGTAATTTCAGCGACACCTTGCAGCTGGGTAGAACCATCCCCTTCATAAGCGACTTCTAATTTTTGGCAAAGTTGATCCAGTGTAAATACAGGCACAGTAAACTCAATCGATTTATTGGTTATTCATTCGTGCTATGACTTTATCGGTGATGTCAAGATTCGGATCGCCATAAGCGAGGTTGACCTTTTTGAAAATAAAGAGATACCCTTCTTCTTTGGCGATGGCTTCAACAACTTGTTTCAGTTGATCAATCAAGGGTTCAAGTTCTTTGTTTTTCTTTTCCTCCAAAAAATCCTGTTCTTGCCTGTATTCGTTCATAAAAGATCGCTGTTTTTGCAGCAGTTCCTGCTCGCGCTGTTGAGCTGTTTGTTGATTCATCAACTCGCGCTTCACATCGAATTTTTCAAATTCATTCCGAAGAGATTGCTGCTTTTGTTGC
>CAZEZQ010000070.1:4423-10044 GCA_964516245.1 uncultured bacterium
TTGCATCATCTCTTGAAACTGCTTGGCTTCATTGAACACACGAAAAAAATCCATATAGGCAAATTTCAGTTCTTGAGAGAATGTTTTCTGCGGGGCCAAACTCACAAAACCAAAAAGCCCAACAAACGCAATGATTCTAACAAATGTAGTTTGCATAATACTACCTCCATAACCAACCTGTATAATTCTCTATTTTATCGAAGTGATTGGAAAATCACAGCCTTTTGAAAGAAACGATTGTATAGAATTGCTTGACGCGATTCTATGGAGATTCATTCAATATTCTGATGGCTTGTAAGCAAATCACATAAAGATATATATTTTTTTGTTTAGGTAAATGATTAAAACGACTGACCGAAACTAAAGTGAAAGAATTCGGTATCATCTTCGTCAAAGTCACGTAAAACGATGGGGAAATCCAATCGCAATAACGCATTAAGCCCTGGGATGCGAACCCGAATGCCAGCACCGGTGCTGAATCGGAAATCACTGGGATCAATGTCTTCGATTTCATCATAAGGAGCCCCCATATCCAAAAATCCTACCAATTGGAAAATTTGTGTGATGGGGTACCGAAGTTCGGCATTGCCTATAATGGCTGCTTCCCCTCCAAGAAACGTACGAAATCCGCCGAATTGTGGGTTTTTGAATTGAATGTCAGAAAAGCGGCCAATACCGCCTTCGTCGAATCCCCGGATTGAATTGGCTCCCCCTACGAAAAATCTTTCTTGCAGGGGGATAAATCCTGGATCACCATAGGCGTGCGCTAAATCGACTTCACCAGACAGGGCGAGGACCAATTTGTCGTATACCGGATAGAAATACCGGTTTTCGTTCTGCATTTTGATGAACTCATTATCCGCCAGTCCAGCAAATTCGAGTGTAGTACGGGAAAAAAATCCCTCTGAGGGATCGATACGGAAATTCCGGGTATCGTATAAATATCCCACCGTCATGCTGGTCGTGAGATTGGTGCCAATGTTAAATTCTTCTGGGATTGTAGCGGGGTCCAAATCAAATAGATTGCCTTCTTCAGGTGATAAGTCGGTTTGTTCAATTTTAGGGCCAAACAACAATTTCCATTCGTCAGTGATTTTTTTTCCAAATAACAACGTTGTCCCTACACGTTCTTCATCAAAATTCCGGCCACCACGTCCTTCTTGATCCACGTAAAAGATATCCCAATCAAGTGAATAGTCTGAATTCAGCAAATGAGGTTCACGGAAATTGACAACAAAGCGCCTGCGAAACTCGCCAAACTCACTTGTAACGGAACCGTCGATCCCCCGGCCAAAAATATTCCGTTCAGAGAGAGTGACAAAGATCGAAGGGCCAAACGCAGTGCTGAGTCCGCCGCCGAACGAGAGTTGTCCGGTTTGTTTTTCTTCCAACCGCAGCAATAGGTTTTCCACTTGTGGATCACCGGTGGATTTTCGTTCAAATCCAGGTTGTAAGTTTAATTGATTGGATTGGGGCATGCCTTTGGTCTTGAAATAATCCAAATTCACCAGTTTGCGGTCGCTTTCAAGAACTTTGGTCCAATCCAGAGGTTCACCTGGTTCAAATTCGACCTCTCGTTCAACGACAAAATCTTTGGTTTTGAATTCGTTCGGGCGAGTGGGCACTACCGTTCCGTCTTCAAGCGTAACAACTCCCTGGATTTCAATTTGTCCAAGATATTTTCGTGTCGGTTCTTGTATGGGGATTTGAAGATCAACGATATGGTTTTCACGATCGCGCTGGATCTGTTGAGGAATTTGTGGGATCAGGCTGGATTCATAATTATTGGCAAGATAGCCTTGCGCCCGGTATAGATTGATCATGCCGAGTTCATCCTGCGCCAGCTGGCGTGCGGAAAACCGGTCGCCGGGTTTGAGAGTAAACGCTTCCATCAACTCTTCATCTGAAAAGATGGTATTGCCTGTGAATTGGATACTCCCCAAGGTGTATGGTTCATTTTCTTCAATGTGAAAGTGCACTCGCAAGCCATTGTCGAGCTCTTCGACCTCGCCAAGAGTTACTTCCACATCCAGATAACCGATGTCCCAGTATTTGAATTGGATGCGGTTTAAGTCTTGTTTGGCGAGTTCTTCATCGTAGTGGTGTTTGATGATGAACCAAAACGATTCTTTGGTATTCATATTTTTTTTGAGTTCTTTGCTGGTGAGAGCCGTGTTGCCGTGAAAAACGATTTCTCTGACAGGAAGTTTTTCACCTTCATCAATTTCAAAAACGATATTTTTTTGGTTGGCTTCTTCTGAATCTTCACTATGAAATTCGATGGTGGTGTTGGGGTAGGATGAGGTTTTGTATTCTTCTAAAAGTTGTTGCCGGTAGGTTTCGGCCAGCCGTTCATCATAAAAGATCACGGTGTCTTCATCAAAACCTACAGTTTCCCGCAATTTTTTGTCTTTTAAGCGGCGGTTCCCTTCAAAAATCAATTCGCCGACTAAAGGTTTTTCTTGTATACGGAAAATGAGGTTGACCCCTTCCGGCGAGTCTTCCGTAAAAGGTTCAACCTTCAAAAAATTGCCCAATGCCATAATCGCGCGTACATCTTCTCGAACTTGCCATTGGACGGCTGGAGAATCGAGGTCATCACCCGGCTGGGTTTGGATGACCTCGGTAATCTCGTTCAAGTCCGAATAGACAACACCCTCGACGATGATCTTCTGAACCGGTTCGGCGAAGGTAATTGATGGACACGCAATCAACAAAGCAATCAAACCAAGATGCACTAAACCCGTATGTTTGATCAGACTGCAACCTCCCGCGGCGATGCTTCACGAAAGACTAATTCTCCATTCTCGGCATCGACCAATATTTCCTCTACACCTTTAAAGCGGCCTTTCAACACTTCTTCTGAGAGTGGATCTTCGAGATACTTTTGAATGGTACGCTTCAATGGTCGAGCACCATAAGACTTATCATATCCTTTGTCAAGCAGGAAGGTCTTTGCAGCGTCCGTTAAGATAATTTTTAATCCCATTGGATTCAAGCGATGCTGCAATTCATTGATCATGATATCAGCAATTTGCAACACATGTTCACGAAGCAGTTCATGGAAGACCACCACTTCGTCTACCCGGTTGAGAAATTCAGGGCGGAATGAACGTTTCAATTCGCCCATTACCTTATCTTTCATGGCCGTATAGTTGTTTTCGGCTTCGTCTTTGATGAAGCCGAGAGACGTTTTGTTGGTGATTTCCTGAGAACCAATGTTGGAGGTCATAATCAAAACGGTGTGGCGGAAATCGACTTTATGGCCGGTGGAATCGGTTAAACGCCCTTCTTCAAGCACCTGAAGCAAAATGTTGTATACATCGGGATGCGCTTTTTCGATTTCATCCAGGCACACCACAGAATAGGGCTTACGGCGAACTTTTTCGGTCAATTGGCCTCCCTCGTCGTGGCCGATGTAACCTGGAGGAGCCCCGACCAAACGGGAGATGGCAAATTTTTCCATGTATTCAGACATATCGATGGTGATCATCGCATCCGAATCACCAAACAAGAATTCAGCCAGGGTTTTGGCGAGATGGGTTTTGCCCGTCCCGGTCGGTCCCAGGAAGAGGAAAGACCCAATCGGCCGTTTCTGATTGGAAAAACCGGCCCGTGACCGCCGAATGGCTTTTCCAATCGTTTTGATGGCTTCGTCTTGGGCAATAACGTTATGGTGCAATTCTTCTTCGATGCGCAGCAATCGGTCGGTTTCTTTTTCTTCCAAACGGTACACTGGAATGCCGGTCCATTTGGATATGACATAGGCGATTTCTTCTTCATCCACGATGGTTTCGTTGCCCGCTTTGTTGCGGTTTTCTTCCCAATCACGTGTTAGTTTGGCCTGTTTTTCACGCAATTCTTCGCGTTGGCGTTTGAGATCAAGGCATTTTTCAAATTCTTCAGCCACAGTGGCCGCCTCGATTTCTTTCATGATTTGTTCAATTTCGTCATCGATATCCCGGAGATCTTTGGGCCGTGTGGTGGCTTGCAAACGCGCGCGCGACCCCGCTTCATCGATGAGGTCGATGGCTTTGTCGGGCAGAAATCGGTCAGCCACATAGCGGTCAGAAAGTTCGGCAGCCGAACGCACCGCCTCATCGGTATAACGAACTCGGTGATGGGCTTCGTATTTGTCTTGCAAGCCGCTGAGAATTCGAACCGTTTGTTCCACATTGGGTGGATCGACCATAACGGTTTGGAAACGGCGTTCCAAAGCGCTGTCTTTTTCGATATATTTCCGGTATTCTTCCAAGGTGGTGGCGCCGATGCACTGCAATTCGCCCCGGGCCAAGGCGGGTTTCAGCATATTGGAGGCGTCCATTGAGCCCTCCGCGGCTCCCGCGCCTACCAAGGTGTGCAATTCGTCGACAAAGAGCATTACATTGTTCGAGCGCCGAATTTCTTCCAAAACGGCTTTCAGGCGTTCTTCGAATTGGCCGCGGTATTTTGTTCCGGCAACCAATCCAGCCAAATCCAATGTAATCAACCGGCGGTTCAGCAGCAAGTCGGGTACGGTGCGGGCTTCAATTTGTTGGGCCAAACCTTCTGCGATGGCTGTTTTGCCCACCCCCGCTTCACCAATAAGCACTGGATTGTTTTTGGTTCGGCGGCAAAGAATTTGAATCACGCGTTCAATTTCATCTTGCCGGCCGATTACCGGGTCCAGTTTGCTCACCCGGGCGAGTTCGGTAAGGTCGGTACCGAAAGCATCCAACGCCGGAGTTTTGCTTTTGGATTTGTTTCCGGCTGCCACGGCTTCTTGAGGGCCGCCGCCCATCAAGCGCAGAATTTCGCTGCGCGCTTTAATTAAATCAATCCCGTGACTGGCTAACACCCGGGCGGCCAATCCTTCATTTTCACGAATGACACCCAGCAAAAGATGCTCGGTGCCTATGAAATTCACGCCGAAGGCTTGGGCTTCTTGATAAGCAAATTCAATCGCCCGTTTGCCGCTGGGGGAGAGGGAGATGGTGCTGTCAGACACACCCCCGCTCGAATCACGGCTTACGTTTTTCAATATTTCCATACGCAAGGATTCTAAATTCAAACCCATATTGCGCATGGCAGTTGCCGCCACACCTTCACCTTCTGCAATCAATCCCAGAAGAATATGTTCGGTGGCTGCGTGGCTGCTGCCAATACGAGCGGCTTCTTCTTTGGCGCGTTTCATCACCAATCGCGCCCGCTCAGTTAATCTGTCAAACATCATAGTGACTTCTCCTTGTATCGCGAACCTGAAAAATTCATTCTATACGATATTACATTCTATCGATTGGTGTTTGAACTTTTGGGTGCGCTCTTACAAAAACGTATCGTTATTAATTATGATTATAGCCGATACGATCAAAAACCAAGAATAATTACTACCAAGAATAATTACTACCAAGAATAATTGCTGCTTAGACTGTATCCACCATACAGAGTTACATTTAGATTAATTCAATTCTACAAAAGTTCGAGGGGGTCATCCCTCTTGCGAATTTCGCAATTGAAATTTTTACATTAATTATCTGGCGAACCGGCAGCAAGTCCGATCTAAAAATAGCCAATCAGTATATAGTAACGCTTGTATCTAACCTGCACTGTATATTGTTGCAGGCGGGGACGCCCACCAAGGC
>CAZEZQ010000070.1:10054-12134 GCA_964516245.1 uncultured bacterium
AGGCGCGTCTATGACCTGCGCTCCAAAAAAGACTTTTTGCCGAAGCGTCTTATCTAAATTGTTCTATCTTTGTTTGAATCGTTCCAAAAATGTTCCGGCAAAATGCCTTTCCAAAATAAATCTTTTCTTGTGATGCGGACATCCTGTCTGCATCAGCATAGAGTGCAGGCAAGATGCCTGCACCACAATCCAGTGCAGGCAAGTTGCCCGCACCACAATATGGATAACCGCTCAAAGCGTAATTGCTCTTCTTGCTGGAACTTCATCAAAAAAAGATATGTCTCTTACACCGTTTTCGAACGGTATCAATTAAAGCACATTTATGTATGCCTTCAAACGTTTGGTTGCCTCAACGGGTATCACAAAAATTTTTTTGAGTCAATTCCTCATCTGAAGATTGAAAACTTGAATGTCAAATTTCGTATTTCTTACACATTACCATTTTGCAGCCAATCGCGCAAAATTTCAGCGCGATATATATCCCGATCTGTGGAAGAAAGCGACTTGCCCGCCCGCTTTTGAAGATGGGCAGGCCGCAAACTGATCAGCATTTCATTAATGCTCGATATCGATGGGCTTTCCAAGAGCCCAATGGTGCGCCCCAAGCGCAATGTAGACAAAAGTTCAACCAATTCGTTTGAGTTGAGAACGCGGGCATATTTTAAGGTTCCCAAAGCGCGCCACACTTTATCTTTCACCATAGATGGGTTGTCTTCCATCAGTTGGTTTTCGGCCTTGCGTTCTTGATCCAAAATTTGATTTAATATTTTTTCAATTTTATCAATCGTTTCTTCTTCAGAGATTCCCAATGTCCATTGATTGGAAATTTGGAACAAATTTCCTGAAATTTCGCTTCCTTCACCTCCCATACCACGCACGGTCAATCCAATTTGCGTGACGGCATTGAGAACTTTTTCAATCTTGCGGGACATTACCAATGCGGGCAGATGAATCATCACCGAGCAGCGAATCCCGGTTCCGACGTTGGTGGGGCAGGCTGTGAGATACCCATATTTTTGAGAATAAGAATAAGTGAGGGAGTTTTCGAGTTGATCGTCCATCGAGTCGATCCATTGCCAAATTTCACGAAGAGTGTTACCCGCTTTTAACACCTGCATGCGCAAATGGTCTTCTTCGTTGATCATCACGCTTGCGGTTTGCTCAGGATGAATCACCGCATAGCGTTCAATGCCGCTCTTGGCCAGTTCGCGGCTGATCAGATAGCGTTCGGCCAAAAAATAACGATCGACCGAATCCAATTCTTCAATGGAGAAGAAATCAGAATTCTTCATCTGGTCCGAACTCAGAATCGCATCTCGAGTGTATTCTGCAATTCTCTTGAGATCAGAAGAAGAGGCCCATTGTGAAAAAGGGATCCCCTCAATATTCCGAGCCAGACGAATACGGCTGCTTAATATTAAGTCGTCAGATTTTCCCTCGGGCCTCAGCCAGCGGCATTCCTCTAAATAAGATTTCGGTAGTTCTGCCATGGATTAAAACCTATCATCAACCTATATCGTTTTCTTCTGTTCCAGAATCCAGTTCTTGTTCCATTTCATAAATCTGGTCTCTCAGTTTAGCCGCCATCTCAAAATTTTCTTGGCTCACGGCTTCTTTCAGCTGGTTGCGCAAGTCGGTGACGCTTTGCCGCTTCACCAATTTTGTATCACCAGAATGTGGCATCTTGCCTACGTGTTTCACATCCTTTTGAACTTTTTGCAGTAAGGGCTGTAGATGTTCAGTAAATGTATCATAACACATGGCGCAGCCCAGGCGTCCGCTCTCTTTGAAAGCCCCATAGGATAACCCGCAACTGGGGCACGTTTGATGGGTTCCCACGGCTGTGGCCATTTCTTCTTGAGATTCTTCAAAACCTGAGAGCAGTTGTTCAATCGACATTGACGTATTAATTCCAGGCCCAGCCAGCCCTTTTTCATGCGCGCAGGCATGGCAGATGTGAATGGTATTTTTCTGGCCGTCTTTCACTTGCGTAATATGAATTTTAGCCGGATTTTTGTTGCAAATTTCGCAAAACATAAGAGATTCTTACCTTATTGATATTGATACAGTGATTACGCGC
>CAZEZQ010000071.1:0-12049 GCA_964516245.1 uncultured bacterium
GCCCAATTTTGTGGCTTACACCACCAGCAAGCACGCGGTGATCGGCATTATGCGCGGATTCTGCATCGCAAGGTAGCAGGGGATTAAACGCTTTGAGCCGAATCTGAACGGGAATTATCGGATCGGACAGAACCACTTGACCAAAGGGATAAGCCGACGCAAAAGCGCAATGCTGGTAACGGGGAAGATTGTCGTTGGGTACGGTACTGCCATGGCTGCCCTCGTAGTGCCTGAAACTCAATGGACCTTCCAAGATGCGGGTATCTCTCATACTGCCGGTTTCAATGTAAGACGCAAAAAAGGGATAGATTTCGCCGCGTGAAGGAACAAAACCTTTGGAAGGCCGGTTCATGATTTCCCAATCACGCAGGTCGCCCCGTCCCCCCAATGAGACCGTACCGGTACCAATGCCGCCGAGCGGCAAGGCGATGCGGGACACATGGCTTTGTGGATACTTTTTTAATATAGGCCACTCACTTTGATCCAATAAATGGAATAATTGTTTTTGAGTTCGGCTCTTTTCTTTTGTTTCTTCAACCACAAACGCTGTAGGTAGAGTCGAAACGATTGCCGCCCCGATGGCTGAAGAACTGAGAAACGCTCTGCGCCCAACACATCCGCACTGTTCGTGGTCTCCGCAGGTTTCCCGGTTTTTCTTTTTTTTGTCAGACATAGTATTATCCCAGCTTGTTCAAAGAGAAATTCAGTATTCTTTCTGTTTAAACCAAATGCATCATTCTCTGAATATAGAAACATAAATTTAGATCGGATTCTACTCATACAAGAGAGAAGGTCACAAAAGTATGAATCTACAAAAAGAAGAGTTTGCACATCATGTAACTTATGATCTTATACACTCCCCACCGAATAATTTTGCTCAGCACTGGCCCCGTTGTCACTGGCGAAAAGAATTAATGTATTCTCATAAGCGCTCCTATCTTTCAATTGTTGAATCACACGGCCTATTTCCAAATCCATGCGTGTAATCATGGCGGCATTAATAGCCTGGTTTGAAATTCTTTTTGCTCTTGAGTCAATGAGTCCCAAGCAACTGAATATGCAACTTCTCCCTCTCCTATTTTTTTATGAAGTTTAGCGGGCGAAATATTCCACCCAGGAATCACCTCATCTTCTTTTACAGAAAGCGATGTGTTGATGAGCCTCATATCTATCATACGTTTCCAACGGCGTTCTCGAATTGTATCGACGGGGAATTTCAAATTTTCGGTCTCTTAGCAAAGTGGTGAAAACTTGAGGGAGTTTCAGATCGCGCCAAAGGCGCACTGCCCATTAATCATTCAATCAACCTACTTCCCAAATGGCGCCACCAGTGTTGGCACTTCCAAATCGACAAACATGCGCCGGCGCAGCCAGGTCCAGGTGTGCCAGGCTTGGTTGGCGCTTAGGCCGCCGAAGCGGATGCAGTTGTAAAAGCCCTGCAGTGGGGTCAAGCTTGATCCGGCGTATTGGTTGGTGCCCGGCAGGCGCACAATCCGGTCTTCGCCAATTTCCAATTCCAAATGCCCAAACTTGTAACGCCCCGGTTCGCTCCCGGCGGCGCTCATGGCGTCGCTGATCATAACCACCCGGTTTACCCCGAGCGAGTGCGCCAGGTTGCTCAACACCGGCGGGGGGACATGGATGCCATCAGGGATCAATGAAACCAGCAGATCAGGGAAACTGAGCACCCGCTGGATAATATTGTTATGCCGGTGCATCTCTGGCGGGCAGCCATTGGTCAAATGGGTAAACATCCGCGCGCCTGCGTTCACGGCCTGATACAGGTCTTCCATACTGGCGTTGCTATGCCCGATGCTCACCATCACTCCGCTATCCGACACTTTGCGGATAAACTGTATGCAGCCCGGCGCTTCTGCCGCTACCGTGGTGAGTTTGATCTTGCCCCGGGCCGCCTGTTGCAGCGTTTCAAACAGTTCCCAACTGGGCTCCAACACATGCTCGGTTGGGTGGGCTCCCACATATCCTTTCTCGGGCGAAAGAAACGGGCCTTCCAAATGAAAACCAGGGATGGCATTGAGCAGCAATTCACTCTCGTCCACCCACCCCGCAATACGGGCGAACTGTTCGGCCAAAAAATCTTTGGAGGCCGTAATCAATGTCAAAAGAAACTGGCTGCAGCCCGCTTTTTGCAATTCACGGGCAGCGTGCTCCAACCCTACACAAGTGATATTTGGGTCTTGAAAATCCACTCCGGCAAAGCCGTTCACTTGTGGATCAAAAAACGCCGGACCGGCAAGATAGGTAGAGGCCGAACCGTCATCCACCCAAATGGCATCTTTGGGCGGCTCGCTGATCGGCTGGGCGAGTAGGGCGTCGTAAAATTGTGAATGCATTGATCCCTCTTATAAAAATACGCTAGGATTAAATAAACCGTGACACAAATCGAAGGTTTGTCAATTATCCATTATGAAACGATATCAACCATTTTATAACAGTTTCGCGCCATTTCTCGTATTTGTGGTGTGTATGTTTGCCGAATCGTCATTTCCCACAATGTCAATTTCCTACGATCGAAAATGCGATCGTTATAGAAAGTGCAAGGTAGAATTGAATTGAGAATTAAAAAGTTCAGAATGAAACAGCAAAAATAATCCTACAAATTTCTATTTTTTATCCACATAATCTATTGCTTTTACCAGCCACTCAATGGGTGGGAGCCGATGGCCCATATTCGGCACTTGTATATATATCGCATTTTGCAAAAATTTGTTGTATGCGTTTTCAAAATAGGCTTTGGTCTGCGCCCGGTTGCTGTCACGGTCTCCGGTCAAGAATACATAGCGGCCTTCTTGGGCTGCTTGCTGCAGATACTCTTTTTTCGGTTTGTTGAAACTAGCGCGCCAATAGGTTCCTGGGTTTTCCGGGTTTTCCATGCGCTCCCAATAATTCACACCAATGATGAATATGCCACCTTTCCACACATCGGGATGATGAAACGCGGTCATGCTGGCGGTTCGTCCCCCGCCTGATACGCCTTCAACATAAACCCGGTCGGGATCGATGTTGTATAAATTCTTCATGTTGTATGCGGCATCCAGCGCCAGTGGGATACGCCTTTCATACACGCTGTGATCATTGCCGCTTTTGTTGGCGCCTATCCAGATCACCTTGCGGTCTTCAAGCACCGGTATCAGGCTCTTGCCTGGCAAATCACCGGCTTCACTGGGTGAAATATGAACCCACAGGCCATACGATGTATCGAGATCGTATGATTCAGGTACATACACCTCAAACGATTCTGCCAATATGTTATAAGGCCGTGCCTGATGATTCATATTCAACGCTTCCATCCCCAGTGCGAATTGAAACCGTTTGTTTAATTCGCCTGCCGTGGTGAGAGGACTGTGTTCGGTAAACCGCGCTGTGAAACGTCCCGTTTTGAGTGGATCGTGAGTGGCTTCTGTGAGAATTTTGGTAGTAAGTTTTTTGAACGTTGCCTTTGAATCGGGTTCAATGCCGGGTGGTGCTTGCAAATAGCCATGCTCGATTAAAAAAGTATCGATCACCAACAACGTTTGCTGCAGCCAAGGCGGGTTATTGAAAAATCCCCGCCCTTGCTTATCAGCAACAAACAATGCGGCATCGGCTTCATGCTCATATGCCCGGTTGAAATATTCTTGGGCTTGCGGGTAGAGGGCATCCTGACTGCCGCAAACCAGAATCGTAGGTGGAGTCTCTTCATCAACATGCAGCAATGGTGAGATATCTTTGGCGATATCGTTGTCCGGCAATCTCTGTGCAAACAAGGCGTTCGTCACACTCAAGAGTGGATTCAGCAAGATAAGCAAGTTGGATTTAGACGAAAGAGTCCAATCTTCTTTTCCTTCTTCATATCCACTTACATGGGCTGTGCAAGCAGCCAAATACCCACCCGCAAATCCACCGGCCGCTGCAATGCGGTTTGGATCAATTCCTAACTCGGAGGCATGTTTCCGCAACCAGCGAATTGCGCTTTTGGCGTCTCGTATACAATCCACAATAGAGATTTCTTGATTGGAAAGCAGACGATACTCAGCACGGGCTGCAATCATCCCCCGCTCAGCCAGATAGCGGGCATAATAGGCAAACTGTTCTACACTTCCATTTACCCATTCCCCAGCGAAAAAAACCACGGCAGGATAGTTTTGGTTTTTACGCCAAGTTGAAGGGAAATTGATGTGCAGCGTTAACTCACCATGGGGAGTGGTTTTGTAAAGATATTCTTCCTGCGGTTTGGCGGGAGGTGGAACATCCGTTTGTTCGATGGTTTGTGCATACAAACATATAGTGAAGAGAAGGTATATGAAAATTGTCCATGTGGATTTATGCATACACTCGACACATCTCCATCTCCGGCAATATATCAATGCAACTGAAGATCCGGTAAAAAGTCCGATCTAGAAAACGACTACACAATATATAGCAACACATCTATCCAACCTGCACTGTATGTTGTTGCAGGTGAGGACGCCCACCAAGGCGCGTCTATGACCTGCGCTCCCCAAAAGACTTTTTGCCGAATTGTCATTCAAAATCACCACCGCGAGTTGACATCAATATGGCGCCTTCGATTGCGTTGCTCCAATGAATTTCGCCCGATGCCATTCGCGGGCCTCGTTCGATAATTCTTCCGGTGATTCGTGATATTGCATGGCCATTGAGAATTCTCCTTCATTGATGAAGCCGCTCGTTTGCAAATTCTGTTTGTTGGGCTTGCTGGGCAGAGGTCATTTCTTCGCCTGCAGGTTCGCTTGAATTTTCATCTCCATCCAACAATTGTTTGAGCCGTTCTCCTTCGAGCACCTCTTCTTCTTCCAAGACCTGCGCCAGACGTTCCAAGCGCCCCCGGTGTTTTTGAATTAGTGATTTGACTTCTTCATAACAATCATTCACCAGAGACTTAATCTCGATGTCGATTTCACGCTGGGTTTCTTCGCTATAAGGACGTTGTTGGGAAATTTGTTCACCCAAAAATACATTGGGATTTCCATCTCCAAATGCCATATGCTTGAACTTTTCGCTCATGCCCCATTGGCTCACCATTCTTCGCGCCAAACTGGATACTTTGTTTAGATCGTCAGCGGCTCCATTGGAAATTGTGCCGATAATCACATCTTCACTCACCCGTCCACCCAACAAGGTTTTGATGATAGCCAATAGTTGTTCTTTGGTGAGGTTGTACCGCTCTTCCGGCAGTTGCTGAGTCGCTCCTAATGCCCGGCCACGTGGAATAATGCTTACCTTTTGCACCGGGTCGGCTTCAGGGATCAAGTGGGCGATTAAGGCATGGCCCGCTTCGTGCAACGCAATGGCATGTTTTTCATGGCCTTGCAATTTCACTCCACTGCGGGTGCGGCCCATTAAGATTTGATCCCGGGCCTGCTCGAAATCACTGCGATCCACTTTGTTTTTGCCTTTTTTCGCCGCGATCAATGTGGCTTCGTTTACCAGGTTGTCGAGGTCTGCTCCTGATTGGCCGGGCATCGACCGGGCCACTTCTTCCAAGTCCACATCGTCAGATAGCGGCACCTTGGAAGAATGCACTTTCAATATTTCAACGCGCTCTGGATAACTGGGCAAATCAACCACCACCCGCCGGTCGAACCGGCCGGGACGCTGTAGGGCGGGGTCGAGAATATCCGGACGATTGGTCGCCGCCATAACCACGATATTTTCTGTGGGTTCAAACCCATCAATTTCAGAAAGCAATTGATTTAAGGTTTGTTCGCGCTCGTCATGACCGCCTCCCAATCCGGCTCCACGCTGCCGGCCGATGGAGTCCAGTTCATCCAGAAAAATGATGCAGGGCATGTTTTGCTTCGCCTGTTTGAATAGATCTCGCACGCGCGAGGCGCCGATCCCTACAAACATCTCCATGAAATCAGATCCGGTGATGCTGAAAAACGCTGTATCGGCTTCACCCGCCACCGCCCGGGCAAGCAATGTCTTACCTGTTCCTGGAGGGCCAACCAAGAGCAACCCTGTGGGAACCCGGCAGCCCATTTGAGCGAAGCGTTGTGGTTCTTTTAAGAAGGACACGACTTCTTTCAAACTGTCTTTGGCTTCTTTCAAACCGGCTACATCGTCGAATCGAACTTGGCTTTTTTCCTTTTCAAATTTCTTTGCGCGTGATTTGCCTACTTGCATGATTCCACCGGCCTGCTGGGAAAATCCACGAAAGATCACTATCCCGATGCCGATTAACAACAATATTGGCAGCAGGTTTAATAGAAACACCCACCATCCTTGGTCTGCAGAACCATACGAGACAAACTCTACATTTTGTTTTTCAATTTGACTGATGAGGTTTTCATCCGCAAAGGGAGGCAATGTAGTCTTAAACATCTCTATTTTTTCTTGTTCTTGGTTGCTCTGATCTGCTTGCTTGGATGAGCCGGTTTGCTGTTCTGTGGAGGTATCTTGGGGCGTGGATTGGTTTTGGCTTGTTTGAGTATTTTGGGTTTCTCCGCTCGTTTGCTGTTCGGCTGATGATTCTTTTGCTTGTTCTTCTTTCATTTGCTCTAATAACAGTTGATTGGCCGTTGGAGGATTTATCGTAATGGGTTCTTTGAACTCACCTCTCAGGGTTTCACCCTTGGCTTCTAAATAGTCTACGTTGCCTTTTTTCAATTGAGTTTTGAAAACACTATACGGAATCTGCGTTGTATCCGGTTGGATATTCATCCATAACACTGCCCATAACAACAGCAACAGCAGTAAAGGCCACAACGGAAATACTCTTCTTTTCTGCATTTCCCGCTTTTCTTGGTCTATTTTTTCTTGACTGTGTTCTTCAGATTTTTGAGGAGATTTGTCGGGATTTTGTTTGTTCATAGCCACCTAAAAAACCACTTCCCTTCCTTCTTACAGGGTTTACAGCCTCAAATAAGAAAAAAAATGATGGTTCTACACCCCTAGTGAGCGTAGAACCATCTTGCTCGTTCTTATGAAGAGTTAATTTCAATCTTCCGTTGTTTTTGTTTTTCTTCCTTGGGCAAATGCAGATGCAAAACTCCATCTTGCAATTTTGCATCTACTTTTTGTTCGTCTATCGAGGAAGGAAGAGTAAAAGAACGTTCAACTTTGCTATAACGGCGTTCACTTATAATGCCGTTTCCCTTTTTCTCTTTCACCATCCGTTCGTTCCGCACGGATAGTAAGCAAGTTATCATCGATATTGACATCGATATCTTCCGATCTGAATCCTGGAAGTTCGGCATCCACCGTTATTGATTTTTCATCTTCATCAATATCAACTGGATAGGCTCCTGTATCACTTCTACCAAATGGAGTTTCATTCGATATTGTATTGAAAAAACGATCCAAATCTTCATTGAACCAAGTGCTTGGATCATTGCGAAGTACATTTCGTTTCACTGGAAGTGGTAACATAAGCAAACCTCCTTTCCTTTATGTGAATCACTCTATCTTTTTTTCTCTTTTACTTTTTCTCTTGCCTTTTTTACTTCATAATATCGCAATCTGCATACCAAACACAAACACTTATGCAAACCCGCTTTTGGCAGGAAATATAGTAATTTTCTGATTTTTATTCACCAGAATAAGAGAAAAAATGGCATGCCAAGTGTGTAAAATCGAAACAACTCTGTTAATATTGATTCTCAAGAGCCCTATACGCTTCGATCAACTCATCCGCAATATGTTCATTGTATGCATCCCATTCGAAGCCTGGCATACGCATATAGGATGATTGAAAGATGCCTCGCTTTACCAACAATCTTTTAAAGAAGGCAATTGAAGTTTTTATTTCCTGATTGGTGAATGACAATACCGGCAGCAAGCGGTAAAACAACGCTTTCGCTTGCTCCCGCTGGCCTTGGTGATACAAATTCCATATCCGCTTATACACCTGAACCATCGAACTTTCGGGCATGAGCGCATCCACCCCGCGGTCCATGGCTTCGAGCATTTGCGGCACAGCCCAGCCCCCACAAATATAAAAATCATTTCCGAATGCATTTCGAATTTGCGTATACTTCGGCCCTGCGGGAACCGTCTCGATTTTCACACCACGAAAAGAAGGCAAGGTGTTTCTTAACTTTTCATAATTCTCTATCGACAACCCATCTTCATTCCAACGCAAATCCTGAATTATCATTGGCTGAGAAGAATCTCCGGCAATCATCTGCAAAAAATCGATCAGCAAATCTATATTGTTATACAGACCATTGGGTATAGCGACCAAATAGGCATCCGCTTTTACTGAATCAGCCAATTTGGCAAACTGTTGGCAGGTTTGACGATTGCCGGATGATGCGCCAAGTATATAGGCAACCTTGCCATGCGTTTGTTTTCGAACAAAACGGCATAATTGTTCACGTTCTTCATCTGAAAGAAAACTCACTTCACTCGCCACTGCAGGGGCCAAAAATCCATCCACACCATTCGTGACCGCATCTTCGATCAACCGTTCATAACTATCCCAATCAATCTTCCCAGTATCATCAAATGGAGTTTGCAAAACAGAAACAATACCCTTCGGCAAAGTATGTTGTTTCATATAACTTTCCTTTACTGTCAGTCCTGCAAAACGTCTATTTTTGGAGCGCAGGTCATAGACGCGCCTTGGTGGGCGTCCCCACCTGCTTTTTCATACTGCGTAGGCTTTCTGGCCAGTTTTTTCATACAGTGCAGGAGTTCCTGTCTGCTTTTTCATACAGTGCAGGCGGGGACGCCTGCGCTCCAAGATTAATATCACAAATGCTGGATTACACCTTCTGGCGAATCGCTTTTATTACAGTTAAAAAACCTGACAATTTACCACCACTCCAGTTTTCGTGCGATAGAGAATATGAAATAATGACTTGAATAATCATTTTATATCAGAGAGGATATATAGCATGAAACGTCGTACATTTTTACAAATGGCAGGGATGTCATCTTTGGCCTGTATGCATCCTGCCATCCTTCAAGCCGCGAACGCAAACGAGCAACCCAATATTGTTTACATCTTGGCGGATGATTTGGGTTACGGCGACCTGCAATGCTACAACCCTTCCTCCAAAATCCCTACGCCCAATTTGGATCGCCTGGCTTCGCAAGGCATGCAATTTACTAACGCCCATGCCGGTTCAGCGGTTTGCACCCCCACACGCTATGGAATCTTGACTGGCCGTTATTCATGGCGCACCCGCATGAAAAGCGGTGTGTTGAATGGTTACTCTTCTCACTTGATTGATCCCGAACGCATGACTGTTGCTTCTTTCCTTAAAGACCACGGCTATAACACAGCTTGTATCGGCAAATGGCATTTGGGATTAGACCTCCCTTTTAAGGACAAAGAAAACAAAGAAATCGATGATAGCAAACCCATCCAAAATGCTCCACCCACATATGGGTTTGATTATTCTTTTATCATTCCAGCTTCTCTCGATTTTCCACCTTATGTATATATCGAAAATGACCAGTTTTTCACCCCCATAACTGAAACTCAAGAACGCCAATCCTTTCCTGCCTTTTTGCGCAAAGGGCCGCGGGGTAAAAATTTCAAAGCCATCGAAACAATGGATACCCTTCTTCTACAATCCATCAACTATATTGAAAAACAAGCCAGGCAAGACAATCGCTTTTTCTTGTATTTTCCCCTGACTGCTCCCCACAAACCCGCCTTGCCCGCCAAGCGCTTTCAAGACGACACAGAGCTGGGTCCGTATGGCGATTTCATCACCCAGGTGGATTGGACCGTTGGCCAGGTGATGGAAACGCTCGAACGCGCGGGCATCCAAAACAACACATTGATTATTTTCACCAGCGACAATGGATCCTACATGTATGAGTTGGAGGATCAGGAGAAAGACCATACCAAAGACGCCACCGTTCAGGGCTATCATCCTTCCCATCATCAAGCGAATTCTCATTGGCGTGGCACCAAAGCCGACATTTACGAGGGCGGCCATCGCATCCCCTTCATTGCGCGCTGGCCGGGACGTATTTCCGCAAATAGTGAACGCGTAGAAACTATATGCTTGACCGATCTCATGGCCACTTGCGCCTCTATCGTGGGCGATACATTGCCGAACGATGCCGGTGAAGATAGTTTCAGCATTTTGCCTTTTTTGCGGGGTGAACAATTGGAATCCGAACGTCCGGCGGTCGTTCATCATTCCGCCAATGGAACCTTCGCCATACGTGAAGGCAAGTGGAAACTCATTCTCAGTTCGGGCTCGGGTGGCCGGCAAGAACCCAGAGGCAAACCCGGCAGCAAACCTTATCAATTGTACAACATGGAAGACGACCCGAACGAAACCAACAATTTGATCGAAGAACATCCCAGAAAAGCGAGCCGGCTTGAATACTTGTTAAAGTCATTTCAAGAAAATGGCCGCAGCATGCCTGTGCGATAAGGAGAATCAATCATGCCCTATACCCGAAGAAAATTTTTGCAAACCAGTGCTCTCTCGACAGCCGCTATGGCTTTGCCCAATATAGGATACAGTCAAAGCCAAGAAAAATTGCCCAACATCGTTATCGTATTTCTCGACGATTCAGGCTGGTCCGATTTTGAACCTTTTGGCGACCCCGAATACATTACACCGAACGTGCGGCAACTTGCCCGTGAAGGCTGCCAATTTACTCAATTTTATGTGCCGCAAGCGATTTGCTCCGCTTCGCGGGCTTCGTTATTAACCGGATGCAATCCGGGCCGAACCAGAGTGTTCGGCGCACACGGACCCAAGGCACGGGGGCTCGACCCAAAATACGCCACCCTTGGTGAAGTCTTGAAAAAACGCGGCTACACCACCGCTTGCTTTGGCAAATGGCATGTTGGCGATCAGCCCGATACCCGCCCGCCGGAACGCGGATTCGATGAATCGTGTGGATTGATGTACTCGAACGACATGTGGAAACATCATCCCGGCAATCCTGAATATTGGGGCAAACACCCGCTGCAATATTGGGAAAATGGAAAAGTCGTGATCGATGATGTCAGCAAAGCCGATCAAACCAAACTGACTACTTGGTTTACCGAACACGCCGTTGATTTTATTGGGCGCAACAAAGACAATCCGTTCTTGCTGTATGTCCCCCATCCCATGCCCCACGTCCCCATCTTTTGCAGCAAGAAGTTTGAAGGCAAATCTGGCACGGGATTGTATGGCGATGTGATGATGGAAATCGACTGGTCGGTGGGCCAAATCATGAAAGCCCTTAAATCCAACGGGGTGGATGACAACACCATTGTTATGTTCACATCTGATAATGGTCCCTGGGTGTCGTATGGCAATCACGCAGGGTCAACACCGTTCCGTGAAGCGAAAGGAACCACTTTTGACGGCGGCACCCGCAGATCCTTGATTGTGAAATATCCAGGGCACATCGAAGCCGGTTCAACATCAGAACAGGCATTTTGCTCGATAGATATTCTCCCAACCATCGCGCACATCACCGGAGCCAATATGCCAAGTAATCCCGTGGATGGGAAAAATGTTTTGGATATTCTCACCAACCAACCCAACGCAAAAAATCCTCATGATTATTATCCATTCTCAAATGGGAGCGAATTTCAAGCGTTAATAACTGGTGATGGACGATGGAAACTCCATATCCCCCATTCCTACCGCCATCTGAAAAAAGCGGGGAAAGACGGCCAGCCGGGCCAATATGAACAAAGAAAAATCAGCTATGCCTTATTCGACATGAAAAACGACCCATACGAAACCACTAACGTGATCGAACAACACCCAAAGATCACATCTCGTTTGAAAGAATATGCAGAGAAACATAAAAATATGTTTTATTCGAAGTGAGATATGTTTTTTGTCTGAACCAGGATGGCCGAGATTTTTAGGATGAGCAGGATAACGGCTTCAGAAAATGGAATTGTTTCGCTGTTTGTGATGGATTGTCAACGATGTTTTGATGGTTAACCCAAAGCCTACCTTATTAAGGGGTGTTAGGGGGCAAAGTCATTAACTTAAGATCATATCGGGATGTTGGATCGGGAGGGCGAATCTCCTGATGAGCCGCTTGAACGAGAAACCGGCTTGGCAGGAGCTTCGCCCTCCCGCTTAAGTTAATGACATTGGGT
>CAZEZQ010000072.1:0-2901 GCA_964516245.1 uncultured bacterium
TGTTGTTGCAGGCGAGGACGCCTGCGCTCCAAAAAAGACTTTTTGCCGAATCGTCATGAATGTAGCCGAAATCCGCAAAAAAAAGAAAATGACCCAATAAGAGTTTTCCGAATCATTCTCGATCCCTCTCTCTACGCTCAGGCAATGGGAGCAAGGACAACGGGTCCCTCAAGGCCCAGCCCAGGCTTTGCTCCGCATTATTGCTCATGATGCTGAAACCGCCTTGAAAGCCCTCCAAGATTTGTAAAATCAGTTTGTTCAAGATTTCAATCATAGGACTGTATCAAGCATGTCTGCCCACTATAATCTATTGTTGCAATCCGCCCCGCCTTTTGCCGGGGCTTACTTTTTTGACAGTCCAGCAAAATGTCAATATTTGGAGCGTGTCAATTTTGGAGCGCAGGCGTCCCGCCTGCAACACAGGTAAATGAAGACGTCCCGCCTGCAACTTAGGTAAATGAAGACGTCCCGCCTGCAACTTAGGTAAATGAAGACGTCCCACCTGCAACACAGGTAAATGCAGGCGGGACGCCTGCGCTCCAATGGATAGCATCACAAAATGCGAGAATATACTTTTCGCCGAATTCTCTTATTGGGAAAGTTCTATGAATCAAGAAAAGAAAACGTTGCGGGACGAACGAATCGAAATGGTGGAAGCATTGCGCGGGCAGGGCGTCAACCCCTATCCCGACCGCTGCGAGCGCACCCACACCATCGCCCAAGCCAACGAATTGGAAGACGGGGTAGAAGGCGTCAGCGTCGCTGGGCGCATCATCGCCATCCGAAAAATGGGCAAACTGAGTTTCGCCCACATTCAAGACGCCGATGGCAAAGTGCAGCTCTGTTTTACCGTCAACGAACTGGGCAAAGACTCGTATCAGTTCTTTAAAAAAAATCTCGACATCGGCGATTTTGTCGGCGCTGCAGGCGAAACCTTCACCACCAAAACCGGCGAAAAAACCATCAACGTAAAATCATACAAATTACTCTCCAAAGCCTTGCTTACCCTGCCGGAAAAATGGCACGGCCTTACCGATCAAGAAACCCGCTACCGCCAGCGCTATCTCGACCTGATCGTAAACCCCGAATCGCGCCAGCGCTTTCGCGTGCGCCGCCAGCTGATTCGCGCCATCCGCGGCCATTTGGAAGACAACGGCTTCATCGAAGTCGAAACCCCGGTCTTGCAGCCCCAACCCTCAGGCGCCTTGGCCAAGCCTTTCGTCACCCATCACAACGCGTTGGATATCGACGTGTATCTTCGCATCGCGCCCGAAACCTATCTCAAGCGCCTCATCGTGGCCGGCTACGACCGGGTCTATGAATTCGCCAAATGCTTCCGCAACGAAGGCATCTCCACCGCGCACCTGCAAGAATTCATGATGCTCGAATATTACGCCGCCTATTGGAACTACGAAGACAATATGGATTACACCGAGCGGCTGCTGCAAGACTGTCTGCATAACGTTCTAGGCACATTGCAGATCGAATACGAAGGCAATCAAATTGACTTCTCGGGCAACTGGCCGCGCAAGAGCTTTCGCGAGTTGATCCTGCAAGATACCGGCATCGATATTAACGAAGCCAACAGCAAAGAAAAACTGCTCGATGCCATGAAAGAGAAGGACATCAAACTCGACGAAGTCGAGATCGGCAAAATCGGCTGGGGGCCGCTGGTCGACGCGCTCTACAAAAAAACCAGCCGCCCCAAAATTGTTTCACCGGTATTCCTCACTTCGCACCCCAAAGAACTCTCCCCCTTGGCCCGCGCCAATGATGAGAACCCTGTAATCACCGACCGCTTTCAATTGGTGGTCTGCGGCATGGAAATCGTCAACGCCTATTCCGAATTGGTTGACCCTATCGATCAGCGTGAACGTTTGTTGGCGCAACAAAAGATGCGCGAAGCGGGCGACGAAGAAGCTATGCACTGGGATGAAGATTACGTGCACTGCATGGAATACGGCATGCCCCCCATCTCCGGATGGGGCATGGGCATCGACCGCGTGGTAGCCCTCATCACCAACGAAGAAAACATCAAAAACACGGTCTACTTCCCACTCATGCGGCCACAGCATTGATGGTATTCTATTTCACCCACGCTGCATCTCTTCATAGCGCTTGCGCACATCTTTGTAATTTATATCCACAGCATAAATATTCCCAAACGCTTCGCGTGCGGCATCGCGGTTGCCCAATTCTTCTTCAGCCAGGCCCATGTAATACCACACCGCTTTCAAATCTTCTGATGGAACGTGGCTGTAACCTTTGTCTTTGTAAAATTCCAACGCTTTCCGGTATTGGTTGACCGCCAGCTGGTTATCGCGCTTGGCCCGAAAACAATTGCCTAGCAGATAATACCCTTTTCCCATCCAGGCCCGGTGATGCAGCAAGCGTTGTAACAGCTCGATGGCTTCATCGATCTTGCCGTATTGAATGAGCAACTCTCCCAATTCCGCCCGCTGCGCATCTTTCTCGGGGTGATCGGTAACCATTTGGGTGAGATGTTCCATGCGGTTTTTGTCCCGTTTCACTTTGGTGCGTTCGATCTCTGATTGCAGTTCGCGGTTTTCCGGCTCTCGCTTGCGCTGGTCTTGCAAATGGGCAATCTGGGCGTCATACAATTCGTGTTTAAGATCCCTGTCATCTGGACGCTCATCACTGAGCTCTTTAAACAAATTCATCGCAATTCTGTAATCGCCCGACTGCCGCCATACCCGCGCCTGCTCGCGCCGGGCGCCGAAATGATCTGGATTGTCATCCAAAATCGGTCCCAAAATGTTATTGGCTTCACGATACAGTTTGCTGCGTCTGTAAATCTCGGCCATTTCGACCCCCAAGTCATGGTTGTCTGGGTTTTCTTCATAGGCGCGCCGCAGTTCATCCACCTTGCTTTGCACTTCT
>CAZEZQ010000072.1:2911-12036 GCA_964516245.1 uncultured bacterium
TCCAGCTTCTCTTTTTCCATTTTGGCGCGGCGTTCTGTCAATTTTTCCGGTACACCCACTCGCGAATAATGCTGCGCCGATATATCGCGCAGCCGGTGAATGATTTTGTCATCGTTGGGTTTTAATCGATTGAGCTTCTCATACAAATTTGACGCTTCTTCCAGCCGGTCCAATTTGATGAGCAATTCGGCATCTGTTTGCAAGGTTTTGGGGTCATCCGATTTGAGCCTTAATGCTTTTTGATAAGCTTCATGGGCCGCTTCCAATTCTCCTAATTTTTCTAAACAGCGCGCGTATGTAAGTTGAATGTGCCGGTTGTTGGGCTTGATGCGGGCGAGAATTTCCAAATCAGGCCGGGCCCGTTGAACCTGGCCGATAAGCATATAAAGATGGCACAACCCAAGTTTGATGCCCCAGGTTACAATCGACCATTCTTTGTTGGCGCGGGCGGTCTGCAATTTTTTCAGCGCCTGCTGCGCCGCCGGGCTATCGGGGCTAACTTTCAACACCTGATCCAAATATTGCCGCGCCAATGAAAATTCACCCTGCTCAATGGCCCTTTGCGCTCGGTTGATATATTCGGGAATATCCATGATGATCCCTTTCTACCCATGAAAATATACATTTCATCATACCCGGTTGTATTCAAAGGTATCGTTGAATGAACGAGCCAGTCAATCTTATCATGAATTGTAATGAAAAAGGACATCCATTTTGGGATGCCCTTTCTCTTGTTTTTGTACGTATTCAATCACCCTGAAGGTTCCTGGCATGGAATCTTAATCTCGATGTTTTTCACCACCGGCGATTCATCTCCCTCTTCATTGCGAATGAAGTCGATATAAAACTGGAAAAAATCTCCCATACCGGGCAATACCAGTTTTTCTTGCTCACCCATAGCATTGCCCATCCAAGGGGTGTAGCGCAGGGTTTTGTCTTCTTTGTAACTGGCCCAGCGGCCTTTTACGATCAATTCGGTGCCTTCCGGCAGTTCGGCATTCCAGGTCATCTCCACCGGTTTGCTGGTTCTCCCCGGGCTGGGAAAGTAGGCAGATTCATATCCCGTGCTGATCGGTTTCCGGGTGCCGGTGCGCTCGAACAGGATCCCCCCAATCGAAGTGATATGTTTATTGGGTACAGAGCGGAAATCGATATAAAAATGATCGTCACGAATGTTGTAATTGCCCAATTTGAAAAACGAATCCTCGGCATTCTTTTGATCCAATTCCAAATGTACATAATCGGGGTCCGCCGAAGTTTTGTATTCAACCATGCCGGTCGCGCCTTCCACATCATCCGCTGAACTGTGCAACTTTGCATACACATCAAATTGCCCCCGTGGAGCGGGGAGTCGGGCTTGCAAAGAAACTTGTCTATCGACCGGAGAATGGAATGAATTGTATTTCGTGCTCCATTGCCACTTGTCTGGCGAGCGGCTGAGTTTGTAATTGTCCGGGTTGGTAATGTAAGCGGGCTGCAAATGAATCCGATGTTCATCGATGCCGGGATGCATTATCATCTGATGATATCGTTTGTCATACACCAGCAACTCGGCATGGCCGGCGGCGAATTGGGTTTCACTTTGCACCTGGTAAGTCCGAATGTTTTCTTCCAATTGGGCTATCGGCATAATCAAATCGACATACATCCGCTTCTCCAAACTCATATTGTTGCCTGGACTATCAGCGGTTTCCCCTTTTTCACCAATCAGGTCATATTTGTCGACATGAATGCGAAGCGTATTTTTGGCTGACACCAATGGTACCGAAGTCTCCGTTTCGGTGCCGCTGCGAGGGGCAATCCGGTCAATAAAGCGTGAAATTTCGTCGTCATTGTGCAGAATCGATACCCGAACATACTCAGCCGCGGTTTCACCCATATTGCGCACCCGGGCTTCAACATCCAAAGGCTGCCCCCAATGGGCCATACCGTTTTCAATCTTGGTTTCCATAGAATGGTCGTTCCAGGGGTCGACTTTCAAATCAGGCAGCCCGTGCAATGTCATGGGGAAATGAATTCGGTTATTGCGCTCACTGGTTTCATCGATCCGCTCATATGGATCAACAACAATGTGGATCTCATGAACCCCTTGCCCTTCATACGATTCAGGATCCCAAACAATTTCCACTTCCTGCATTTCTCCCGGCTGCAACACCGAGATGCCGTCCTGGCGCCGGTGGTTAAAGGGGCGCAAAGTGCGGTTGAGAGATGGGTCGCCATCATACGCCATAATCGAAACATCCCGCGCAGGCCCAAAACCCACATTGTAAACCGTAGTGCGAATTCGAACGGTTTTCCCCACGACAGGAATTTCTGGCATCACCTGAAAGTCACCTTCCGCCAGCGCCAAATCCGGTTTCCCCAATACTTCTACTGGAAACGAATAGGTTTGCTTTTCATCGGCGCTCTCGACATGCAGCTGATACGTATGCTCACCCATTTCAGGAAACGTTAATTTGAAATCGGCTGTCCGGTCTTGACCGGGCGGAAGATGAATCGTTTTGGTTTCCGTAGCCGCACTGGGGCCTTCAAGCGCCACCTCAACCGTTGCGTTTTGGATATCGCTTTGATTGAGAATAGGGATCTGCAGCCGGGTGCTCTCACCAGCAATCGGATCAATGGAAGAGAATTTCTTTTTCCCCAATATAGGCAACACCGTAACAGGTTGATCCGTTGGCAGAGGGATGAACACCCCCGCTTCTGAATTACGCACAAAGTCGGGCTGCAGCGATTCATCCACCAATTGAATAGAAACAGATTCACTGTTCTCAAGAACCGCCCCAGTCCACTCCACCGTCACTGTAGCATTGGCGGGGATGTCAGAAACCGTAAACGGTTCTTTGCTTTCAACAAAATCCAATTCAAGCGCCACTTCATCTACATCAAATTTGGATGAATTGACTACTGAAAATTCCAAAGCGGGTTGCCCGTTATTGTTTACAACGTTTCCTTGAGCCAGATGAATGTTCGGCTCGAATTTCTCCAGCGCAGCGCCACCCCAAGCATCCAGATTTTGTTCCTGATTCCATGCATACACTCCAAGTTTGCCAGTGGCATAATCGATCTCGCCGTGTTCGAGAGAAAATACATGTTCTATCGTGGAATTTTCAAATGAGAGCGTTTTACTTTGATACGCGGTTTCGCCGTCGATCGATAGGGTTACAATCACCTGTCCGCTGTCAAAACTGTTCACTTTTGTTGCTGCGCGATAGTGGGCCGTTTCTTTTGGACGCATAACTTTAGGCGAAACATCCAACGCAAGGGTTTCCGTTGGCAAAGCCAATTTCGTGGCTGGGTCACCAAACAGAATGTATTGGTCCAGCAATTGAGGATGATGCTGAATTTGAAGATACTCCAATTTGGTAAAAGCCACACTTTCGCCGACTCGGTCCATTCCATCCTGAAAGAGAGATCGTTTCAACAAATGGGCCATCAGCATATGCTGATCGGTCGAACTGCTGCCACTCGGCGCCCACACCGCAATGGCGCCTTTATCCCTATAACGGATAAATTCTTCTGCCATGCATACATTAAACGGCGGGACATTGTAATTCAAATATCCGGTCAGGCATGACCAATTCACCAAAAAGGGAAAACGCGTATTGGGTTTTAATTCCAAAACATTGCTATACGGCCGGTCCGTCCCGTAAAATATCCGTTCATGCGACCAGATTTGGTTCCCGCCATGGCCAATGTATTGCACCATCATCGCTCCTTCATCAAATCCATCCAATATGGCCAACGTGCACTCCGGGCAATATTTCTTGTTCGTGTATTCACGCATCGAAGGATCGCTTGTCGTGGCGAACCGGTGGTAAAGATAGGGGTTGGTAACATGAGGAAATTCTTCTTGATCGATGTGTTTTGAAATCAATTGAGGCGGCAGGCTTTCTTTGGCGGATTGCCTGCTATATCGTTCAAATGTGTCATCGGTAATAAACAGATTGCGAATTTTCCAGGGTCCGACGGGAGATTGGTTTTCATACCATTCCAACTTATCCATAAAGGCAGACAATTCGCTGGCGGTTCGTACCGAGATCCGCCCGATAAGCAAGTCCGAATAATCATCCTTCTCTTTTCCCCAAAGATAGGCATACCATTCATCGGTCCCGTCATATTGTGGATTCTCCACCGGGGCGTAGGTGGGAACTTGATCCAGCGCATCATGGCCTTCACGGTCACGATGATCCCACGACGAATCGCCGATCAAAGTGACGAATTCGGGCGACAAACCTTCCCATTCCGATTGGGCATAACGCAAAAAGCGCTTGATGGCATCGCTATGGGGATAGCCGAAATTGAATTCATCATAAATCGTCTGTACATCTACCAGCAACACCTGAAACCCATCCTGCTTGCGCATTTTTGCGAGCCGTTGCGCCTCATCCATAAACAAGTGGTTGGCGATAATGATATAGTTGTACCCCTGATTGGGGTGGTGCAGTGTCGATACTGGAACCAAATCGATGGTATAAGGCCCTTGAATTCTATCATCGGCCTGCAAGATCATCTGATCCCACTCCCCTTCAGGCAGCTCAACACCGTTGAGCTGGGTGGATTCAGGAACTCTCAGTTCCTGCAGTTGATTGTCCTTTACAATCCAAGCGCCAAAAGATGGATCGCGGCTATGGGTTTTCAATGGCAGCTGTTTCATGTCTTCAGGAAGCAGGTCGTGGTCGACAACAATCGCATCGTTCACTTCGGTCGCCGAACGGGGATACACCACCTCGATGCGATCCACATGAATGAACGGGTTGTCACCCACACGTGCGCTTAAACTTCTGGCGGTTGGTGAATCTGGTTCTTCTGTTAATGCGAGTACTACGCGAGAGTCTTGCCGGATGTGTTCGGCAATATTTCGCGCTTCGAGCTGGGTGGCGTTGTTCACGCTGACAGTAGCGGTTTCGCGTATCGTAGAAAAATGCGCCAAAACATCCGTGTTACGCCGGGTTTTGTTGATCATATCAATGCGAAGAGTCACTTCACCCGTGGCCGATCCAGGAAGAGCGATGGGAAAAACGCTGCGTTTCTCTGTTAGGGAACGAAGAAACCATTGATATTCATTGGTCTTAACCTGGGCCAAGACATTGTCGCTATCTAGCACGGCACGAGCGGGGAACGTGTCAGTATTCGGCTCAGCCGCTTGTAACGGCTGCTTATGGATCCGAAGCGGTTCAGATTCACGTTCAGACCAGGTCAATGTGTAAATTCGATCGTTGGTATATTCCGATTCGGTTTCGGGGTTGTAAAAGTAAATCGCATCCCCTTCGCCCAATACCCCGTCGCCGTCTTGCACATAGAGAGGCTTTTCTTTATCCCGGTGCCATAGGCGAACTTTTTCCATTTGCACAACACTGGGGTCCATCCCTTGAATTTCGATATCGCGGGCGCGAATGGCCGTGATTCCTGGTTTGCGAACGCGAACGCGCACTCTGTCGGTTTTTGTTTGCGGTTTCTGTTCGGCCGCATTCACTAGGGGTGAATCAAAGTCATATCCCAATATCGATGTATCAAACCCTTGGGTTTTTTCTTCTTCGGGCAAAATGCGCCTGCTGCGAAATTGTTGTGCTTGCTCGGCATTGATAAACAAATTGTCATACAAACGGGTCATCCCCGCATCCACCTTGGCGACCTCGGCAGAGGGGTGGGGAACTTCTTCTTTCCATTTGATTTCAAATTCGAGGGTTTTGATCGCAAGTTTATTGCGATTGTACCTCCCATCAGCATTTCTTGGCAAATTGACCAGGGGATCAACCTCGATTTTTAATCCATCCAATTGATAAAATTGAAACGGCCCGATCTCGACAGAAGAATTTAAAATATCCTTCACGGTATACGAGGCGCTCTCCGGTTCAGTGGAGACCAATTCATCAATTTGTTCCCGGTTGTCATACACGGCGATGTTCCAAAATTTGGGCGTAATCGAAAATGTGGCACCGTTGGGTATGCCCACGAATATATGGGATTCATCGCGATACAGAGATTCGTCGCTAAGTTTGGTATACCGCAGTACGACAGATTCGTCTTGTGACTCTACCAGTTGAAATGCCGGATGCTCTGCGGGGGGATAGTGGGGACGCCGTTCGACGGCGTATGAAGAGGATACTACCAGCAAAAGTAACAGCCCTATTGCATTACGAAAAACAGCAGCCATGTTGCACACTCCTATACGTATAGCCTTTCTACCTATAGACCGCATCTACAGTTGTCAGGCGTTTGTTTTTTTCCGCTTTTCCGCGCTTATAGATAAAAGGAGATTGTAGCGGGCATTGCAGCACAAGCGGAAGTGACTGAAACCGGAGTTTCGTCCAGGTGCAAATGGTTGTCTGTGGGGTGATGAAAATCCTTTCAAAATTATTTAACCAAAAATATCTGAAATTTTAATAATTGTAGGGACAGGCCCCAGTGTCTGTCCAAATTGATTTCACTTTACATAAAACCGTTCTAATAAACAAATTCTCCCAATTTTCTCGTTTAGAATTGAATCTCTAACCTCCCTAAGATTAACTTATCATAATTCAAGAAATTTGCCTCAGAAAGAGGCAAGACCCAACTCTTCCTGCAGGCCCATTTTGAGGTTCATGCATTGTATCGCCTGGCCCGACGCCCCTTTAACCAGATTGTCTGTGGCCGAGAGAACAATCCAATCACCGGTTTTTTTGTCTTCATGCAACGAAATATCCACATAATTGGTTTCGCGCACCGCCTGCAGTGTGGGGGCTTCACCTAGTGGATAGAGCCGAATGAAAGGCTCATTCTGATAAGCTTTCTCGTAGATCTCCCACAGATCCTGCAGGCTCAGCTGCCCGCTGCGCCGGCAAAACATAGTGGAAAGGATCCCCCGTTGGATGGGCAGCACATGGGGCACAAAACTCAGAGAAACCTCTTTCTCTGTGGCGCGCCTCAGCACCGAAAGAATCTCTGGCAAATGCTGGTGACTACCGATACGGTAAGCGAAAAAGTTTTGATCCAGCTCGGGGTGGTGCAAATGGGGCTTGGGCTTTTTGCCCGCACCGGTCACCCCCGATGCCGAACTGGCATGAATGCCGCTCAGTTCAACCGCTCCCGCTTTTATAGCAGGATAAAGACCCAATATCACCGAAGTCGGGTAACAGCCCGGCCCGGCGATCATGCGCGCTTTGGGGATAGCCTCGCGAAACAACTCGGGCATTCCGTAAACTGCTTCCCTGCAAAGTTCGGGCGAACGATGCCCGCCTTCATAATAGCCGTCTCGCTCGCTGGGGTCGTTAAAGCGGTAATCGGCTGATAAATCGATAACGGTATAGCCATTTTGAATGTATGCAGGCGCGATATCCATCGAAGCGCCGTGCGGGGTGCAAAGAAACACCACATCGGCCTCACCACCAACGCCTGGCTGTTCTTTGGTAATATTCAAAGAGGCGGTTTTTCTGAGTTGCGGCCAATGATGATGCAGCGGCTGCGGTTCATCGGCGCTGCTTGAAGTCAACGAAACGATCTCCACCTGGGGATGGCGCAGCAACAGCCGAATCAACTCTCCCCCGGAATACCCCGTCCCGCCAACAATCTTCACACGGCATTTCTTGCTCTGGTTCATTCACAACCTCGTTCGAAAGTAATGCTTGGAAGTATATCGGGTGGGTTCATAGAATCAAAGATATTCTACGTGCCTATAAACAAGTCACAGCCGAAATGGTTCATTAGTTGATTAAACGGGTCAAAAGTGCCAATGGTGTGAGGCTGGATTGCATTCTTGCTTGTGGTAGTTGGAGATAATGGGGCACAAGATGTTGTGTTTGTCATTTGTCTGAACCGGAAAGACAAGAAGAAAGGAGAGTCAGGAAAAAGGCAATGGTGTTCTGAAGATTGAAGAAATAAGAGAAAAATCGATAACAAAACCACAACAATCAAACAAATAAGTTACACTATTTCTTCCCGCTTTACGTGTTCATGCAATCCCCACAGCTCTTCTGCCTGGCTCGCTGTTGATAATAATACCCGATCATCAATGCTGCAAATATAACGCACCCGGTCTTCCGAGAGGTTGTTATAACTGGCAATGGCGCGAGTCGAGCGGAATTTATATCCTGTCCCTTCACCCGTGTGAGTTTTTAACCATTGGTAGATTCGGCTTTTGTGGTTTTCTTCTTCCAACTGGTCATGTTTGTATTTGACAAACATCACAGTCAATCCCGCCACAATACCCGCAATGGCGCCGCCCACCGCGCCCGTAACAATTCCACTAAGAATTTCATTCATCAAATATGACCTGATTTTGTTGTGAATTTATAAATCCAGCCAAAGATAGTTGAAATTTTTTTCGAATTACTGATTGTAGGGGCAGACCCCAGTGTCTGTCCCCAATACGATTTCATTATACTTAAAACCATTCTGAGAGACAATTTCTAACAATGCACATTTTAAAATCTATAATCGACATGGAGATTCATCATGAGAAAAATTTTAATACCAATATTCTTCGTAAGCACTTTGTGGCATGTGTCTATTTCACAAGAAAAAATTCATCAATGGCAGCCGTTTGAATTAAAATTCACTGCCAAAGAATCAATTGTAACTCCCTACATTACTTCATTGCCCGATAATGGCGATTCATACATGACCGCTGTGTTTGAAGGCGCAAGCGGGGACGCCGAAGGAGAACGTGTTGAAATTAATGGTTTTTGGGACGGCGGAAAAACTTGGAAAGTGCGATTTGCGCCGCCCAAAATAGGAACATGGGAGTATTCTACCTCTTCGGTAGATGAAGGGCTCAACGAACAATCGGGCGTATTGAAATGTGTGGCGTGGAGTGAAGATGAAAAACAAACCAATCCCACCCGCCGCGGTTTCATTCAAATCAATCAAACTGGGACACGCCATGGACGGTATTTTCACTATTCCGATGGAACTCCATTTTTATGGATAGGCGATACCTGGTGGAACTGGACCAAACGCGGGGTGCCTTTTGAGCGGTTCAAAATTTTGGCGGATGACCGCGCGGAAAAAGGATTTACAGTAGGTCAATTGTTCTTCGCCGGACGGGGTTGGGGGCGCAGCAGTTCGCTGTTGAATGCCGAATATACCAAACCCGATTTCGAGCAACTTCATCATGTTGAAAAAATGATTCGTTATGCCAATTCGAAAGG
>CAZEZQ010000073.1:0-11993 GCA_964516245.1 uncultured bacterium
ATGATGGCGGCGATTTCATTAGTAGGGGTGTATTTCCCCCGTTGCTTCGTTCCAAGCGACCAGCATGATGGTTTCGTTTATCACTTAACCATCCCCAAATATTATTTGGAGCATGTTGGTATTGCTCCATTTGATTCGTTTCTTTTCTTTAATATGCCTCATTTTATCGATCTGTTTTATGTTTTGCCGATGAGTGTGGGTGGGCTCGTGGGTGTCAAACTCTTTACATGGCAAATCTATTTTTTCGTTTTAGCCGGTATTGCAATGGCCGCCAAGAGGTTACAAGCACCCTCAGTTGCCGGGTTATTGGGTATTCTATTTTTGTCATCCAGTACCGTTCAATTCCATTTTGATACCACTTATATCGGTGTAATACTGGCATGCTATATGCTTTATACTTTCTTTTTGTTTCTCTTATGGATTCAGAAACAAAATTTTATGGCTCTATTCATGTGTTGCCTCATAGCCGGTTTTTTGATGGGAAGCAAATATACCACTTGGTTCTTTTTGATTGGACTCTTCATGTGCGTGGCGCTTTCATACTATCGGGCTTACACTTCCCGCTCATTGCGCCTCTGGCATGGGTGGATTTTATTATCCGCTTGGGTAGTACCGGCCGGTGTATGGTTAATCAAAAATTATGTTTTTGTGGGAAATCCCATCTATCCCATACTATACGAATGGTTTGGAGGGGAATGGTGGTCCACGGTGATGAATGTCCAATTGCAACGAATTTTTGGGCGCAGTGATAAAACTTTGGATCCTGGTTTATTGTGGTCATTCATCCCGTTTTGGCAAAAATCATGGGCTTTATTTCGCCATGAAGTATTACAGGTGGGATTGATTTCCATTCTGTTGGTGTTGTTTTTTTTCGCCGCCCCATTTTTCCCTCGAACCTACCGGAAAGAGCATGCCCTATTTTTTTTTAACACGCTTTTGGGCATCGCTTTGTGGAGATTTTCTCCTTCCATGCAGACCCGTTTCTTGGTGGCTATTCTTCCATTGGCAGTGATTTCTTGTATACCGGTTTTCGTTACTTTACAGCGGGTGAAGATTCTATGGTTCTGCACCATTACATCGGTTTTGATTGGTTTCTTGGCCGTTACACAACTCCCCCCTTTGCAATGGCGAATGATGACACCGGATTATTACAAAGAATTTCAAGGCAAAGAGTTTTGGTATACGATTTGGGACCAGATGGAACCCTATATGGAAAACGACTCAAAAATTCTCATGGCGTTTGCCAACCTGGTTTATTATGCGAGGTGGGATGTGATTCCCGATTCTGTATATGAAGCCTCTACGACTATGCGTTTCGTGCGGGAAAACGACAATGCGGAAGCGCTTTCGCGTAGTTTGGAGCATGAGGGTGTTACGCATGTCTTTTATTACAAAATGATTGCAGGGGAATATTACTTTAAGAACAATACACTAAAAGACCCCTTTTATCTGAATGACCAGCATATGGCCGATCAACAATCCAAACTGCATCAATTTTTTGATCAAGAATGTCAAAAACTGTTTGATTCAGAAAAGATGGAATTTTATCAGATTCATCCCAAAGTCGATATCCAATTAGACAACATCGATGCGGAAACCGGCATAGCATTTCATGGCCGCGGTATCACAATCAATTTTGGACATATTCACAAACCCAATAAAATTCTGCTGCGTATTGATTGGGAAGACCGGTTTGCAATTCAATTTTTGAAAAATGGAAATAAAATTGATGAGATGATTTTGACGGCACAGTCTCATGGGAATTTGCAGGCCAATCGCGTGATTACACCAACTATGAGAGTGCTTAATGTTCCGGCTCAAATACAAGAATCTGGATTTGATTCGATACAAATCATTCCGATCAAAGGTGATGGCGAATATCGTTTGTGGGATATTGAATTGCTACAATAAGTTGAAACTTTTGGTTTGAAGCATAGAATCCTTTCAAAGGAAAACGATATGTGTGGACGTTTTGCCATATTCACGGATTTTGAATTTGTAAAACAATATTTGGAAGCTGAGTTTCCACCCGATTTGGAAGAAATGCGAGAAAATCTATACCCCTCATACAATGTTGCGCCTACGCAACAGGCGATGGTGGTGAAGGTCGATCATGATTCCAAAAAACGGTTTATTCTCCCCCATCAGTGGGGATTGATCCCTTTTTGGGTAAAAAAATTAGAGGATCTTAAAATCAAGCCGCCTATCAACGCCAAAGCGGAAGGCATTGCAAACAAACCCATGTTTCGCGCCGCATTCAAAACGCGGCGCTGCCTGGTTCCTATCGATGGATTTTTTGAATGGAAAGGGAGAGGCAAAAACAAACAACCGTATTTTATTATGAAACAAGATGAAAAACCTTATACCCTCGCCGGCCTATGGGAACAGTGGAAGCAGGACGATGAACCTGTAGAAACATTCACTATCATCACCACCGAATCCAACGAATTGATATCCAAGTTGCACAACCGCATGCCCGCCATCATAGATGAAGACAACTATGAAGCCTGGCTTGACCCGGAAAACAATGATAAAGAAACATTGCAAAAGCTATTAAAACCGTATCCTTCAGACCGTCTTAAATTACGGGCCGTAAGTACGACTGTCAATAATGTGAGAAACAATAGTGAAGAATGCGTTCAAGGAGTATCGGAAGAGCAGGTGATGTTTGAAGAGTAGAAAAGTAGAAAGTAAAAGTCCCCACATTGAAGTTGACATAATCCATCGGCGCAAATATTGTTTACTATAAAAAGACTATGGTCACTAAGGCACTCTCCAATACATATCAAAACATATCCAAAAAGCATTTCGATCTTTTGCTTGGCCTGGGTGGAAGTGTAGCCCTGGCAGCCATTCTGTTGCTCTTCCCTTCATGGGTTACACTGGCTCTTATATTTCTAAGCATTTTCGGTGTAACAGCCATCTATTTGGGCTACGATTATTTTCCGCTTGTGCTTTTTGCCATACTCGCTTTTTCTGTTGAATTGCGCATTACTGAAGAAACCCGCATTACGCTGCCAACCGAAGCGTTAATTCCACTTATGGTTATTTTGTTCGGTTTGGAGATCCTTTTCAAAGGGAAAATCGCATATCGCCCCTCTATGATGAACTGGGCGGTTTTTCTATTTTATCTTACCATTATATCAAGTTACATCGTTTCTCAAGAACCAATTAGTACGATCAAAGCTCTGATACGTGATACGGGCTATATTTTTGCTGGATACTATTTGATTCCACGCTATGTCACTTCTGAACGCCGATTGAAGCATATCCTTATTGTTTGCCTGGTGATCCACACCTTGTTGGTGTTTTATGGGTTTGGTACACAGATTGTCAATGGTTTACGAATCTATGACGAAATCGCTGCGCCATTTTTCATCGAACACTGCATCTATGCCGCATTTGTCACTCTGAGTTTTTCATTTTTGTTTGCTTTTTTTCTAGACCGGGAAGACGATCACATTCGTATGATTCTTGGAATTGTATCCTTAATTTTCGCCGTTGCGGTCGGTTTAACTTTTGTGCGCGCTGCCTGGTTTTCAATTGTAATTTTACTTTTCTATTATCTTTTTCAATTCAGCAACAAACGCTCGTCTATCGATTTAATTATTATTATGATGGTTGGCTTTATGATCGGTTTGGCTCTTCTTTTCACCTCAGATATTGGCCGATTGATCACTCAACGCATAGAAACCATTGCCGATTTTCAATATGTCGCCAATTACGACCGAATTGACCGGTGGGTCGCTGCATGGCTGATTTGGCTGGATTATCCCTATTTCGGTGTTGGATGGGGCGCGTATCCTGATATGTATTTTGACTATAACATTTATGATTCGTTTTCATCTGATATGAGAATGGGCGCTCATAATTTGTATTTGGAAATTATGTCTGAACTGGGGGTGGTAGGCTTATTGGTGTTTCTATTTTTAATTTACACGTTCTTCAAAAAGGCCATTATTTTGCAATCTCACTCGAAAAGCCGAATGATACGCGTTTTTTTGATCGGTATGCAAGGTGCAATGATTACCTATCTATTTCATGCGTTTTTAAATAACTTGGGACCTTCAGACAAAATCAGCATTTATTTTTGGTTTATGCTGGGGATGATTCCAACAATTCAAGGCATTGTAGCCAGCGAAGATAAAGAGGTGGAAGGTTTGAAGGATGCAGGATAACAAGTATTGTCTTTCACAAATATCACTGCAATTCTGGTATGCCTTAAGGGTGTTCTTCACCGATTTCTTCAGCGGCTTGTTCGAAGAAAGTTCTCATTTGCGCCACATACATCTCCGTTTCATAACGGGCGGCTTCTGCAAAATCATCAGCGGAAGAAGCATACAAGATCGCACGTGAAATATTCACGATCAAGCTCCCGTATTCCGCCTGGCCAGACCAGAGTATTTCTTCCAAGTCTCCGCCTTGGATTCCCACACCCGGACACAAAATGGGGACAGTGTTTCCTAATTTCATTCGAATTTCCGCCATTTCTTCCGGCGCTGTCGCTCCAACTACCGCCCCTAGATTTCCTTTTTCATTCCACTCCAAAATCTTTTTTGCCACCGTTTGATAAAGAGGCTCACCTGGAACAATTGCGTGTTCCAACTTTTGCATTTGAATATCAATACGCGAAAAATTCGATGTGTAACACAAGATAAATAGAGTTTTTTCAGAGGAATCAGCAAACGGTACAATCGATTCTTTCCCCATGTATGGATTCAGAGTAACTGCATCGGCATTGAGATAATCAAAAGCCGTTTTCGCATAATAATCGGCTGTATGCCCTATATCACCGAATTTCGCGTCTAAAATTACAGGCACATCTTTTGAATGGCTATATTCAATGGTTTGTTGAAGAGTTTCGAGACCGCTTGGACCTTCACTAAGATAAAACGCCAGATTCGGTTTGTAACAACACACCAAATCATGAGTGGCGTCGATAATCTTTTGGTTAAAAAGCAATTGAGGTTGGGGTTTGTTTTGTATGGATTCAGGCAATCGATTGATGATTGTGTCCAATCCAATACACAAAACGCTTTTACTATCAGAAATTCTAGATTTTACTTGTTCATGAAAACTGGCCATCAAAGACCTCGATTACTCTCATTTTGGGATCGTTAAAATCTACACTTTCTTTTATTTTATCGTTATTCGTTCAAAAAGTAACAAGGAATATAGAGAATCTTGATTCTCATAAAATTTGGAGTTCCAAATTTTTTCATTTGTTATCCTATTGACCTGAGAGCAAAAGATTTATAATTTGGTAAAGTATAAGATGACGTTCAGATAAGGACAATATGATTCAATTAACTGAAAGAGCCAGAGATCAAATCAATAAAGTTCGTTTTGAGCAATGCAGGCCTGAAGCGGGAGTTCGGGTGGCTGTATTAAGTGGAGACTGCGCGGGATTGAACTACTTTGTCGGTCTCGAAGATTTTCGCGGCAATGACGATTTTATCGTTGAGACCCAAGGTAATTTTCTCTTTATCGATTCAATGAGCGCCCCCTACCTGTGGGGTTCGGAAATTGACTGGGTTGAGGTTGAAGATGACGCCGGGTTCATTGTCTATAACCCCAACAAAGGACGCAGCAAAGGCGGCTGCGGCAAAGACGGAAACGGCTGCATGACCAAAGGCGACGGCAACAGCTGCATGAACAAAAAGAAAAAAGCCGGAGGCGGGTGTGAATCGGGTGGATGTTCGTGCGGTTCCGGCGGGGGTGAGGAATTGGTGCAAATAGAGATGAATTGATTATTTCTGTTCTTGCCTTCTAAATTACCCTTACTATAATTGCAGCATGGCTGGATACAAAACTCATATTGCCGGAGCATTGTTGTTTTGTGGGATTCTGTATCTGTTCCCATTCTGGCAGCCACTCTCAATTGGGGGCAAAGCGGCCTGTGTGGCGATTGCGGTATTTTTCGGCCTGTGGCCGGATGTGGATACCAAAAGCAAGGGACAATATGTTTTTCTGCTGATTGTATTTGTAGTAGATGCATTTTTGATTTATCAACAAGAATACAAACGCGCCGCGTATCTGGGGCTATTGGTTCTCTTACCCATCATGAGCCGCCATCGCGGTTGGACTCATAGCATTTATGCCATGTTGCTCATTCCAGCGGGTTTGTATCTGGCGGTAATCCATTATTCAGGGGGAGAGTATCTGGTTTGGCTGCCTTATTTTCTTTCCGCACTGCTGGGTTATGCCAGCCATTTGGTGATTGACCGGTTTTGATTCACATTATTTCCTGCAACAAGCGAAAACGTGGTTGTGGAAATGGACGTTATTCAATTTGAAAATGCTTAACTTCTTCATTCGCCATTTCATGGAATGCATGACAAGATGGTGTTAAATCAAATCTTCACAATACAAGCAATTTAGATGTAAATATTTCGTAACATGAAGCTGGCTCTCTTCCCTTCATAAATTCATGATGTGTTATTGGCAATCTCATGCAAGGGTGAATAAAACTAAGGGGAGGCCGGTTTTCACTTGGCCTCCCCATTCGGATCAATTACATATTATTGATGGAACTACTATCCCATCCGGTTAATCCGTATTTGCCGCACTTACCGATACGGCGCCGCTTGATGGATCAAACGGACCAACAAAGGCGTTAAAACCAACTCTTGGATTGCCCAAAACAGGCGAAAAGCCGGTTACGTTTGTACCATCATAATTCAATTTGAAGATGCTGTACTTCGACTGCGGAGCCGGCAGGATTGGGGTGATTGATGTTTCACCAATATCCAAGACCGCCCCCGTACCAATGATCAATTCCTTGCCATTGCTGCCGTTGCCATCGGCTTCTATGGCGGCAATACTCATAGCACCCGATGGATTGATATCTTCACGGAAGATACTGATGATGCTGGCGCCACCCGGCCGATTGGCATTGGAGAAGGGTTCTAAAAATCCATCTTCTCCTACAATGGGAATCAACACACTCAGTAGATTCTTCGGTGCAGTATCCCGATCGTCTCCAAAGTCTTGGGTATTGCCTTGGCTGGCGAATATCAATTCATTCAAACCATCACCATTGATATCGCCAACGGCTACTTTGATTCCACCATTGCCTTGGAAACGCCGTGGGAAAGCGACACCGGGCGCACGGTTGATCAAGGCGCCATTCGGGCCGATATCCACAACATGAAACTGAGTCCGTGAGGTTTCACTGTTGGTTTGGCAAATAACGAGTTCGTCAATTCCATCATTGTCCAAATCACCGGCACCGAGATTCAATCCACCGTTGGCGTTGTTCTGAGCTGCACCGGCAACCAAACCTTCAAACTGAGCTACGACTTTATACCCATTAGGAGCGGGAAGCCCAGTGTATTGATAGATGCGAATGACCCCGTTGCCGCCGAAGCCTTGCGCAACAGCGATCTGTTCTGTTGTTGGTGAACCGATAAAGTTTCCAACCGCTGTTGGGATATCCCCCCGGTTGTAGTTGACCAATGCTCCTTCACCGGCGGGGAAAGCCATAAAGGCATGCTGAATCACCTCACGAGTGCTGCCATCGCGTGGAACAACAATATTGGGGAAAGCGGAGTTTGCACTGGTTGCTGGACCCATACTGACCACCAAGTCTTCATCCCCATCTCCATCCACATCACCGGTTGAAAGGTGAGTCGGGCGGTCACCTCCTCCGCCAATGATATCCAGGAACGAGCCTCGTGCCGCTCCGATGGAACGAATGACGGAAGTCAATGCGAGAGGACGGCCATTGATCGGACCCTGATCCGGATCGAAATTACGCAAATTGATAAAGGTGCCACCGCCAAATCCTTGGCCGATCCAGGCTTCATCAATCTCAGCGAGGCGAGGCCGGACATTCAACACAATGGTATCGGTGATAGATGCCGGGTTGTCGGCAACTTCACGGACTTCTACTGTGAGAGTATTTGGACTCGTACGTGCCAGAGCATCGGTACCAATCACTTCATAATTGGCAGACAATCCACCGTTGGCTTGAAGTAGATTGGTTATATCGCCAATATCAGGTCTCACCAAAAGTTCCAAAACATCGCCGTCTGCATCCGTAGCCTCAATGTCGAACACAGATGTTTCACCCACATTGATGGCCGCTTCTTGTGGAGAAATTTCAAGAATTGGAATAAACACTTCGGGTGGAGTGACACAAACCGTTAAGTTGCCCCAATCGATATTCCCGCCTTGAATTCGAAGCGCGATTCGACCGGGTTGATTCGCGAATAGGATGCAGTCAATTCTCGCAGGGCTGCCCAATTGGGCTGCCAACTGATTAATTTCATTTTCGAGAAGGAAGCAAATCAGTATCGAGCATTCTGCCAGTGACCGGCCACCAGGCGGGACAACAAATTCCACGCCTTGGTCTGCCGTTGAGAAATCGACGCCCACATTTCCGCCTTCATGATCCCGCACGCGGCCGGTAACTGTTATTCTGGTACCTGGCTGCCAATCGCCTTCAAGTTGTACCGTTAATTCACCATTTTCTGGAGGACCGCTGAAGAACCATTCTTCTTGTCCTACCGGTTCTATGGGTACTGGTGTAAATGGAACCTCGAATATTGCTTCGGGTCCATCGGGAACCCATACCCAAATTGGTTCATCTATAATGATGTCGCCGTTATCCGGATCGACACGTTCGCGTATTCCACGGCCAAGTCCAACCATAATTTGACCGGGTTGAGCATTTGGAGGAACAGGTCCCAATTCTGCTTGAATGAGCGTATCCGTTGCTTCGATCACATGAAGTGGAATCGATAGATCACCGTTCATGAGAATCACACACAAGTTGTCGGGATCGTTTCCGAATCCTTCACCACGAATGGTGACCACCTCTCCCGGCTGTGCCTGTCTCGGATCAACTTCATCGATACGGATTTCTTCATCTTGCTTGGGTTCAAAGTCGAAACTCAGCATGGTGGGGTTGTCGACTCGTTCGCCGGTCATGGGGTCTTCAAACAATGGAATGGCATTAGCCGGACCGGTTGTGAACACCAAGGGTTCATCCGTGCCTACATCGAATTGTTCTTTGGCTGGATTTCCTTCTTGATCTAACATCCAGCAATAGAGTTGCAATTGGTTGTTTCGCAACGCATCCTGGAAATCTTGATTTCCGACGACTGCGATTTCACGGGCCGTATCGCCCAAGCCATTCACATCTCCGGCAAAGACTCCCGTACCTCCTTGCAGGATGTCTTGCGTTTCCCTACCCGGTTCGAGTTCTTCTACAAAGATACCCTCTGAATTGAAATCGATATCATCAATGACCCGATCTCCGCGCAAGACTTCTGCTGGCAGGAGATTGTTTTCGTTATTCTCGGTGGTCAGCAGCATCAAGCCTTCTTCGGGATTATCAGGATTCATCGGCACCGAAATCCACAACCGGTCCACTTTCACCCGAATTCGATCCGCCCTTGGAACCACGATACGGTAGCACACCACAAAGGTTCTCAGATGCTGCCGGTTGAAATCATACCAAACCGGTTCTTTGCCCACTTCGTGATGATGATGGGAGGATTCAAATTCGGTCAGGGCCGTTTTGCGCACCCAAACGCGGTAAGCGCCGCCGGGGATCAACTGGATGTTTTGCCGTATCCACCAACGCCAATGATGAATCCAGGTATCGTATACCACACGCCGGTCAATGCCCCAGAAATTGCGTACGCTGAAATCGCGCAGGCACAACGACAGGGGACGTTGCAACGGAGCGAATCCATGCTGACGCAAAATATCATTGAACTGGTTAAATTCGGCATCTGTCGGCGCCGCTTCTTCGGTAAAGCCGATTTCGATGGGACGCATATCGGGCATCAGTTCATCGAATTCATCACGTACGGTGAATTCCATCGGAGCTGGGGCGCCAAGAGCGTTATCCGCTTCGCCGTCTCCATTCATATCCACCGGAGGACCAACCACAGCCTCTCCCGCATCAGCGCCAAATACATTGCCGGTTTCATCCAACAACCAGCATTGCAGCTGCAGAGGCGTATTGCCGAGATCCAGATTCAATTCGGCTCCTTCATCGCCGGTTGGCAGTTCTAACAATCCCTGGCTGCGTTGATTGGCCAACACGCTTTCACGGGTTCGATTGTTGGCTCCGGCCGGATCGCCCACCACATTGCCGTTGTCATCCAACAACCATTCGACAATGACACCCGGTTGAATTTCTACCCTACCTGGACCCAATTCGACTTCTACGGGTTTAATCCGGTTTTCTGCCGGAGGTAAATCCCGAGTTGCTGCCGCAGTAGTCGCCAGTTGGAATCCGTTTGGATTCATTTCGGTATCCGGCAACATTTCAAAACCTGGTTCACCCAAGAAATGCTCTTCCCCATTGCCATCCATGATCATGACGGCTTCGTTGATGTTCGGGGTATCCGGGTTGGGGTCGGCCGGTTCCATAGGCAGCACGATTTCGACTTCATCCACGCTGACGGCAAACCGTTGATTCAGGGGACCCAACTCCAACGGAGAGGGAGCCAGTTCTCGTAGAAGAGGATTGGCGTGGCCCGCCCAGTAGATCCGGTAGTGCTTGCGGAAGCGCACCACATCCCTATCGGTGAAGGTCCGCCAGATTCGCCAGACGCCCGGTCCGTTGGGATTGCGCAATATGCAATGCGAGCGGCAGGTGAAGGTGTTGATCGCTTGTTCGGTGATCCACACCCCTTCCGCACGGCGGTTCAACCAGATGCGGGAATCGGTGGTCCATTGGTAATGCCGGTACCAGCGCGCCAATTCGCGGCTGCGCACTTCGCGCCGCCAGATTCCACCATGGAAATTGGTGGTGATAACGGGTCTTCCTATAACAGGGGGTATCTCAATCGTGTTGGAACGATAGGTCAAATCACACCGGCGATCGGTCAGCACGATGTAGACACTCGGTGGAATTGGATCTCCTACTGGAATGCGGAACCAGATATTATTCAAATCGTCTGGTGAATCAAAAGCACAGAATCTGAAGATTCGTTCATCGGTTGCGCCATTGAAGATATCCACCCATGTTCTGGAAGAATTGGTATTCGTTCCGCATGGGGGTAAATCTGGAGCGGCTTCAAACAATTCTGGGGGATAGACATTCGAATTTGCTACATCCAGATTAAATTGATGAAGTGGGTTTCCATTTACATCCACCTCTTCGCTATTTTCAAACGCTAGTTGAGGAGCAGGCAAGTCGGGGAAGCAATTGACCGGGGTCTCGATACACACCGTCAGATGCCCCCAATCAATCTCACCTTCGCGAAGGCGAATTGTGATTTTGCCTGGTTGATCGGCTGAGGGGATGCATTCCACCAAATCGACCAGATCCGGCCTATTTAAGTCAAGAGCCAATTGATTGATGCCACAGACCAGTATGTCGCAAATTCTCGCGGCACATTCTTCTAAACTTCCACCTTGAGGCACTTCAAATGTGACTCCTTGGTCTGCCGTTGAAAAATCAACACCTACACTGCCACCGTTTTCCAGATGGTCACGCACTCGGCCCGTCACTGTCACAACGGTACCCGGCCTCCAATCGCCTTCGAGTTGCAGCATCAATTCACCATCCACCGGAGGTCCGCTATGGAACCATTGCTGACGGGGCGGTGGTGGAATCGGCCGGGGAATCAATTCGATGTCGGCAACGGCAACTGGCCCTCCAGTAGGAGCCCAGACCCACACTGGAGCGTTCACAATAAGATCGTCAAAGATCGGTTCAAAGGTATTGCGGGTACCCCGGCCCAGTTCGATCATGAGTGGGCCCGGTTCAGCATTCGGTGGTACAGGACCAACCTCGAGGATGAGTTCATTTGGTGAAATTTGCACCGCATCCAGAGGTACAGAAAGATTTCCACTCATGATGATGGCGCAGATGTCATCGATCCGGTTGCCAAAACCCGTGCCTCGAACCGTGATGAGATCACCTGGCTGCACTTCGAAATCTCCGTCGGCTGTGACTACTTCGTTGATTTGTATTTCTTCATCTTGCTTGGGTTCAAAGTCGAAACTCAGCATGGTGGGGTTGTCGA
>CAZEZQ010000074.1:0-11938 GCA_964516245.1 uncultured bacterium
CCACCAAGGCGCGTCTATGACCTGCGCTCCAAAAAAGACTTTTTGCCGAAGCGTCATCACTCGGCCTCTCTTTAACCTTATGCATCGTTCGATTCATTGCTTTTCTGCCATTTTCGCGCTTTGAGCAATATCCAAAGCGTGGAAAGAATGGTTTTGAACGTGGGCATCTTGCTGGCGCCTTCTTTGCGTTCGTAATGCAATTCGAATGGAATTTCTTTGATTCGCTCGGGAGTCGTAAATGCCAACGATTTCAACATCAATTCACCGGTGCAGGCAAACCCGAAAGACTGAAACAGTTTCTCACCCCATTGCTCAGCAACCGCTTTCAATATTTTCGCGCGGAAGCCGCGAAAGCCGCAGGAAAAATCCCGCAGGGGGATATGTGGAAAGAAGATTCGGTAGCAAGTACGCGCGCCGTGTGAAAGAAATCGCCGAAAGCCACTCACTCCAAGTTCCTGTCCACCGGGAGCATAACGGGAGGCCACGACAATATCTGCCCCATTTCGAATATGATTGATGATATATGTGATGTATTCAGGAGAGTGGGTGCCATCAGCATCCATGGTGATGACTTCGTCATACGCATTGGCATGAGCGACAACATAATCGATTCCAGTTTTTAACGCGGCGGCAAGACCTTGGTTGCGCTCATGCTGTAACAACACAATGCTGATCGATGCTTTGAACTGTTGGGCTTCTTGAGCCGTATTGTCACTGCTGCCGTCGTCTACGACTACAGCCGTGACGGGTAAAATACCGGGTTTCACCCCATCGATAGAAAGCGCTTCTTCCCACTTCGGCGCTTCGCTGGCAATGTGTTGCAAAAGCGAGCGGATATTGGGAGCTTCGTTATAGGCTGGGAGAATAATAAATATCACGGTGATCCTTATTTTTGCAATTCACCAATTTGTTGAAAGGTGGGCGAATGGCTCAAATCTCGTTTTTCGTTTACTTCAAGAATTTGAATCTTCCCATTTTGAATTCGCAGTAACTCCAATTCGGAAAAGATTTTCAAGGCGGTATCAAATTCTTGATTGGTAATTTTTTTCATTTGGGCAAAAACATATGCCGATTGGTGGTTCAATTGCTTATTTTCGTCTGCCGCTTTGGTAAGAATTTTATAAATGTCTCCCAGCAAAGCCCGATTGATAACCCGCCGTTTGGAATTCAGCTGCACCACTTTCCCTTGTGTTTCGTTTGAATGAATTGCGCTGGTTTGCCGATTCGAGACCGTTTCGCATGGCCGGATATCTTCTAAATGCAAATTGATTTCCCGCCGGCCGTTGTAATCATTAAAGCGGCATTTGAAGGCAATATCCACTTCTCCCCCATTAAGCCGGTCGATTTTTTGTCCTTGCCCGAAACCGATGGCATTGATCACCCCACGTTTGTGTTGAAAGCTGAGTTTCAAATGTCCATTGCCCACGATACGCGGTCCAGAAGGACTGATCGAGGCCCGGCTATAAAAAACCGGTTCTTCGTTGCATTGGCCAAACGGCTGCAAGCGTTCGAGTTCATTCATGAGATCATTATCGATTTGTTCCAATGGAACCTCAGCATCCAACCAAAGCGATGGAGCCGTAAGATTCTTCCAATAGGTGTCGGCTGCTTGATAAAGGGCCTGGGCAAAGCGATCGAGATTCTCGGGTTTTACTTTCAAGCCAGCGGCAGAAGTATGTCCGCCGCATGAAAGCGAATAGGGACGCGCTTTATCCAATAGGGGGATCAAATCGGCGTCACACACGGCGCGGGCCGAACCGATCGCGATGTCGTCTTCTTCACTGATAATAAACGTTGATTTTTGATAGCGCTGAGCCACTTTTTGGGCTAAAATGCCTAATACTCCACGATGCCATTTTTTTCCAACGACCACCAATAACTTGGAACTATGTTTGTTGAGATTTTTGGATTCAATTTGTTCACAGGCTTCTTCAAAGAGTTTTCGCTCCACCTGGCGACGCTCTAAATTCATGTCGTCCAACTGGTAGGCCAACGCTTTGGCTTCTGCCTCATCTTGGGTTAACAGCAAATTCAAGGCTGCATTGGGATGATCGATTCTTCCCGCCGCATTCAATCGGGGTCCTAAATGAAACCCCAGCGAATGAGTCGTCACCATGGCAGGAATCACACGGGCCCGGTCCATCAATGCAATCAAGCCCGGACGATTCAGCGAACGAAATCGTCTCAAGGCGCGGATTAAGAGCAAACGGTTTTCATTCAAAAGGGGCATTACATCCGCGATCATTCCCAAAGCAACCAGTTCCAATTGCTCATCGGGGTCCACCCCTTTCAAAGCGGTTTGACGGAGGGCGCATGCCAGTTTCCAAGCCACTCCCGCACCGGATAGGCATTTGCTGGGATAATTTTCATCAGGCCGTATCGGATTGAGCACAGCCAACGCATTGGGGCGGCGTTCGCCGGGATCATGATGATCGGTGATGATGATATCCATACCGCATTCATTGGCCGCCTGAACGGCATCGCACGCCGTGGTGCCGCAATCGACTGTAATCATCAATTGATATGTTTTGGCAAATTCACGGACCGCCTGTTCTTGCAATCCGTAACCGTCTCCCATGCGATCGGGCAAATAGGTGTCTGCTTCCAGACCGATGGATTGCAAGGTTTCGCGCAGTATTGCCGTGCTGGTAATTCCGTCTACATCGTAGTCTCCATGGATCAATACACGTTCTTGGTTTTGCACAGCCTGCAGAATTCGATCGACGGCTCTATGCATTTCATCGAACAAAAAAGGATCGGGGATTTCAAATTCTTCAGGATATAGAAATTGACGGATTTCATTTTTATTAACCAAGCCGCGCAATCCCAGCAGCTTGGCCAAGAGTGGAGAACATTCTAATGAGGAAGAAATGGAATCAACAAGTGCTGCTTCAATTGAACGGATTTTCCAAGAGCGTTTCATAAAGTTTTATATCGTCTTTTCTTATAAAATATAGTGCAGATTCATCACAAAAAATACTATCGCGGCATAACGCATATAACCGCAAATACTAGCTAAAAAATTTGAATTTATTTTGTCACAATACTGATTGTAAGGGCACTTGTCCGCAACAGCGGATGCCTCTACAGTGAGAGATAATCACTCACATTTTGTCCGTTAGATTCTAACTTGTGAATTGTGAGAAAATCTCTCTCAAAATGGTTTTTTCTTCAGTGAAATCAGCATTCGGGGCAGACACTGGGGTCTGCCCCTACATTTATAAAATTTCAAATATCTTTTTCAAATATCTTTTTCAAATATCTTTGGTTAGAATTTAATATGCCATCTTCAGATTGAATCGTTCGATTTTGTACATTTTTGAGAGGATGTTGATAACCAAGGGAATGTTGTTTGCCAAGTCTATGCAAAATAACATACATGGGCGATACAATTCGAACAATCTTGCCCAACCCCCAATGGCTTGGGCGTATGAGAACAAACATCAATCTGGCTACTATTGTGGTTTGAATTTGCATACCCTCATCCCCAATGAAAAAAAGAACCTATATAATTTAACGAATCAGAGAATAAATTCAATATTATATTTAGTGAAATTTCAATATTTATAATTGCATGACACGCATTATCCTTCGAAAATTTCAACGGCTTTTTCGTAATCCATCTTTTCTTCTTCCAGTTCTTCTTGTTGAACATTTTGAGGAAGATTTTCACTAAATTGTATATTATAAACTGCTTTCACAATTAAAAGCATCACCGCAAATGCAAAAATCATTAATAATGGAAAAAAATTATGGCGTTGGCGATACCAAATTTTGGATTTATCAGAATCGCTTTGTTTTTGTTGCTGTAACTCACGTAAAAAGCGTTGTTTTATATTTTCACGGTCTTTTGTAAATCTCCAAGAATTTCGCATATGGTTCTCCCCTTCAGAATTATCGAAAATTTCTTTAAATTATATCTAAATGACGAATTTTTGTTTTACGAGGGTGTGATTTTTCACATTTTCTAATTATAATTAGTCAGCTCATATGGACACACCCTCCATAATGAGTCACCATATAGGCAGTCGGGCCGTAAAGAAATGATGCAATTTTAAATATGAAAGGCCCGAACGCTTGGGGAATCAAAGATTTGTCTTGACACAAAACACCATACGTGGTTATAGTGTCATAAGATTAAACCCGGGCGAGTAGCTCAGTTGGTTAGAGCGCCTGCCTTACAAGCAGGAGGCCACAGGTTCGATTCCTGTCTTACCCAAAGTAAGGCTCCCGGTTGACAATGGGAACCACCCAAACGGGGCCGTAGTTCAGTTGGTTAGAATGCCTGACTGTCGATCAGGAGGTCGCGAGTTCGAGTCTCGTCGGCCCCGCCATTTCCTTCCGGGAGCATCATTGTTGATGCTAGGTGTATGCAATTGACCATGGAGGTATTATTTCCGTGAAACGGAACATTAAATTTTCTCTTTTTCTCACCTCATTTTTGGTTATTTCAATTGTGAGTTGGTCACAGGGCGTAAATGACAGCGCTTCTTTCCAATTGGATCTCTTAACCAACGATTCCGATTCTCAAACCACCTCTGTCATTGATGAAACTCCAGTGATTGATGAAAATAATCGGTTTACAGCAACTTTGGTATTAAAAGATGCAACCAACTTGATTGGTGTTAACTGCGATCTTTCATTCGATCCCAATGTATTGCAGGTAGTTGAAATTCGCGAAGCTCGCGGGGATTTGAATTTTGATGGGCGAGCAAACATTGCGGATGTACGGGTGTTGGGCGAGCGGTTTAATGAAAGCACCAATCAAAACGGATTTTCTTTTTTTGACTTGGATTCAAGTGATTCCAGCGCAGAATTGATTGACGGCGCGGATGTACAAACCCTTCTCAATTATGTGGGGGAAACCACACTGTTTTGGACCCAAAATGACAATACAAATGCTGATGAACCCATTCGTGAGAGTGTAGAAATTTTTCAAGACCCGGAAGATAGCAATGCCAATGGAATCATAGATGATATAGTAGTAGTTTTGTTGCCACGGGTTCACCCCGACAGTGGTTTCGAACCGGGATTTGGATTTGATGGAGATGCTCGAATCGCTCAAATCACTTTTGAAATTGTTGATCTTGAAGCCGCTTCGACAGAAATTACTTTTTCAGATCAACTGGCTATAGACGAACAAACAGAGGTCACGACAACAGAAATATTAAATGCCAGTTCGCCGCAAGCGGATGCGGTAACAATACCACTTCAATAATTTAAAAATTATGAAGTGGTAATTTTTATGTTTTTTTGTTAAATTAGTCTGGACCTTTGTCCGGATTTATTATAGGCTAATAATGTGTGTATCGCAGGCGTACCGACAAAATGGAGGCTAAGCTTAATGCGCGTAAAAACTGTTCATCTACTATTGTTCGTCCTCGTATTGAGTGGCGCTATTGGGATATGGAATGGTAACAATGCAACGGCTCAGGTGGATGAGACTCCAACTGAGACTCCAACAGAAACACCCACAGCGACACCAGAACCAACTGATACTCCAGTGCCTTCACCGACACCGGCTGAACCTCCGGCGGAAACCCCTACTGAAACGCCGACGGATACGCCGACCCCTGAACCCACTGATACTCCAGTGCCTCAACCTTCACCAACCCCGCCTGGAGAAACACCGACAGAGACACCAACTCCTGAACCTTCGCCGACACCGGCTGAAGCCCCTGAACTTTCCATTGGAGATATTCAAGCCAATCTTAACGAAGAATTCGCAATTGATATATCTGTTTCCAATTTATCCAATGTGGATGCGTTCGCTTTTGATCTGATTCAATCGAACCCAATACTCTCGTTTGTGTCAGTCGAGAGCGCGGGAACACTTACAGAGGACTTCTTCCTTGTGGATGCCAGCGAAGATGGTGATACTGTATCCATCGCCGGTGTAGGTGGTGATGGCGTCGCCTCTGGCGATGGAGTTTTGCTTCAAGTTCGCTATCTTGCCAATGCAGCAGGAGAAACCACTATAGAAATTGCCAACTTGATTGATGATTTGGGAGGCGCGAATGTTACAGCGGGAAGTGTAACGATCGCAGCTGAAGAAACTCCAACTGAAACGCCAACACCAGTTCCAACTGATACACCAGTACCAACAGATACTCCCGCTCCTCAACCGTCTCCAACACCGACAGAAGTTCCTGGAGAAACACCAACGGAAACGCCCACACCTCAACCGTCTCCAACACCGACAGAAGTTCCTGGAACTCCGACGCCGACTCCTCGCGGCACCCCGCTTCCGGTATTCACTCCAACACCATCCCCAACTGCTTTGATTATCAATCCAAACTTGGGTCTGGTTGGATTGGATGAACTTGGCGGCACCTATCCACGTGGAAGCGCGGTTCATAACTTTGACATTGGAATCTCTAATCCAATCACAGGTCAATTGTCTACCCGTGGCGTCTTTGATGGTTTGCCCGATCCGGATGCGCTAGGACCGTTCCTCATCATCTTCTTTGGTGAAGAAATTGGAACATTGAGTGTTCCCATTGCGCGTGATATGGAGTTTACTGGAGAAGTCACAACTGTGGCAGAAGGTGGAAACGGTTCAGAAGGCGCTTACTTCCTTATTGGTGGTACTGTTGGACCCTTCGCTCCGGTTCATCCACGCCTGGGAGCATTGGGTGGTCCCAATCGCGGTGGTTTGGATGTAGACAACAATCCCGATACCGACGTGAACTTTGGTTTCTTTAGAAGTGATATCATTCCTGTTTCCTTCACCGAAGAAGAGGGCTTTGACGCTCCGCTGATGGATATCGAACCCGCAGGCAATAATGGATTCTATGTACTCCAACGTGATGGCAACATAATCGCTGAAGGTGATGCGAATGAAGATTTGGATACCACGGTTTCAGTTACAGATGGCGCTTTGGCCGTTGACCTGCAAATCTTCCGAGGCCGTTCGGTTGATGCCGGCAACACCCAATATAGTGATGATTTGATTGGCTCTGGCGCTTATGTGCTAGATTCAAGCGGCGTGATCCAAAGTGTTGGTGACGCCCCCGCTCTGAACACAGAAAACTTGCCAACAGGTCCAGCATATAAAGACATTGAACTTGTCCCGAATCAAGACGGAACAGAGTTCATTGGCCTCATGGCCCTGACTGGTGATGGTCTTGTGCATTTCGCTCCCTTTGCCGATGTAACGGTGGATGATGCTTTACTTGAACACATTCAAAACTTATCACCACTAGGCGATCTCACTTCCGGCTTCCCAATAGATATTGCGCGGGATATCGAAGTTGAAATTAGTGACTTCCCTGTATTCGGATTGGATGAAGACGGAAATGATGTGGAAATCACGTCACGCAGAGTCGGTATGTTCTTGTTTGACGGATTTGGCGGTACATTTACCGGTGGTGAATCCACCCGATTCGCTCCCGCGTTTAATCCGGCTGGTGACCGTACAATTGATGGTCAGAACTTCTCGGCTTTCCCTGTTTCCATACCATTCTTTGGCGCGGATGTGACTCAGGACGTCGAATTGAATTTCCCAGTTGACCGGTCACAATAACATCACAGCAGCAATAATTCACAAAGGGGGAACACAGTGTGTTCCCCCTTTTCTTTTTCACAGTACAATGAAAAGAAACATTTTAGATTCTTGCTCGTGGATTGAGAGATTTTGTCTATTACAGAATGGTTCTATCTTCAGTGAAATCAGCATTCGGGGCAGACACTGGGGGGCAGACACTGGGGGGCAGACACTGGGGGGCAGACACTGGGGTCTGCCCCTACAATCGTAAATTGCAAATCTCATTTGATGAAATTCAAATATCTTTGGCTAGGCTTTGCAAAAAAACATGTCAGAAATTCACAACAACATTGAACAAATTCAACAAGATATCATTCGAATCGCCACTTCATGCGGAAGAAACCCAAATGAGATTCAGTTGCTCGCCGTGAGCAAAACCCATACGCCGGAAACGGTTCGGGAAGCACATCAATGTGGATTAACTTGCTTTGGTGAGAATCGTGTGCAAGAAGCTGAATCCAAAATAAAAGATTTGTCTGATTTGAATTTGGAATGGCATCTTATCGGCCCGCTTCAAACCAACAAAGTAAAAAAAAGCCTTGCATTATTCCATTGCATCCAAACAGTCGACCGTTTGAAATTGGCTCGAACTATAGAAAAAGAAGCCGCAAAACTTGAAAAATCAATACCGGTTTTTATTCAAGTCAATGTTGGACGCGAAGAGCAGAAATCCGGTATTGCTATAGAAGAACTTGATGAATTCGTACAAGAACTTAAAACTTATCAATGGATGCGATGCAGGGGTTTCATGGCCATTCCACCTTATTTTGATAATCCTGAAGACGTTCGCACGTATTTCCGCGAATTGCGGGAATTGGGTGAGCGATATAAACAAGAACTTTCTCAATCGGGAGAAAAATGGGGGCTTTCTATGGGGATGACACATGATTATCCCATAGCCATTGAAGAAGGCAGCACTATGATACGTGTTGGAACCGCAATTTTTGGAAACCGAATCGTCCATTAAATCGTTTGTAATCGTGACAATCTTTTCATGATTCAAGATTATTGGTACATTCAAAAAGAATACATAGCATAAAAATTCCACTTTCATGTGGATCATAAAATCAGTACGATAAATTAAAATAACTATTAGCAATAGCACTCTTCTTCTAGGGAGGGAAAAATCGAATGCGTACCACATTGTGGCTTCCGGCGGCATTGGTGTTACTTGTCATAGTCATCGTTGGTGGAATTATTTTATTGCCATCGGAAACATTTCTGATCACCGATCAAGATACTGTATCCAACATAGATTCAGATGATTCACAAACGGGAATGGACTCTCCACAGGAAATCGATTCGAATGCTGCCGATACACAAAACCAGGGGAATGGGGGCATAGAATCTGCTACTACCCCTAAAGAAAAAATCACATCATCTGAAATCAAAATTTCCATGGCTACAGATTCTCAATCGAGTTCAGATTCATCGCAAAACAATGGGCCTTCAAACAATCCCAATGCCCCACCCAATCAAACCAATTCAAAAACATTACAAGGGGTTGTCCATAACACAAATGGCCAACCTTTGTCTGATGCCACCGTTTCTATTGCCGAGCAAAATCCTATCGTCACATCATCAAATGGAAATTTCTCATTTACTGGTCTCCAAACAGAAACGGTCATGATACAAGCAAAAAAAGAAGGTTATCAGACACTGGAGAAAAATGCCAAGGTTGGAACACTCAACCTTGAGTTGGTTATGGTCAAAGAGGGGGCTTTGGCGGGAAGGGTTTTGGATCAAAACAATGAACCGGTTGCGTTTGCTAAAGTTGAAATCAATTCCCGCACAGGAATTTGGATGCGAAATTTTACAGCCGACCGGGAAGGCCGTTTTGTTGTTGAAAATGCCCCAGATACTAAAGTTCACATGAAAGCGAGCATGGATGGCTATCAAGCGCGTGGCCAAGAGCAGGCTGAGGTAGATTCACCCCATCCCAGTGAAGTGATTCTGCGTTTGTACTTGCCCTCTTTTTCGATTTCAGGCCGGGTTCTCAATCGGCAAAACGATCAACCGGTGTCGGGTTTTTCACTAATGGCGAAACCCGAAACGGGCGATGAATCCGATAACCAAACCACAACCAGCCAGGGAAATGGGATGTACAGTTTTGAGAATCTGAAACGCGGAATTTATATTGTATCAAGCATTGTTGAACAAAATTCCCAAAAGAATCTTGTGGTTCCAATCGATCAAGACAACAAGAATGTGCGCATTTATGAAAACAGCGCTCACAACGTTGATTTTTATGTGGAAGCCGGACGCGAAATAAGCGGTAGGGTTCAAACCTCAGAAGGACAACCCATCGGCAATGCAAAAGTATCAGTCGCCAAACTTGGAGCCCCTCAAACATTTTCGGGCTCAGATGGAACCTATAGATTAAGCGGTGTCCCCATACTCTCGCCAAATGCTGTTTCTTCCAAAAACGCCATTCGTATCTACGCCGAACATGAAAACTATGGCACCGGTGTCAGCGATCCTCTCCCCAACAATTCAGAATTGGCCGTATCGGGTATAACAATTATCATGCAAAGCGCCGCTTCTGTGAGTGGCCAGGTGGTCGACACCAACGATGCAGCTGTAGCCAATGCCCGCGTTTTGCTCTCTGATAACATCACCGGGAAAGTGCAAGAAACCCAAACGGGACCGGCTGGGAGTTTTACTTTTTCTGAGGTTCCAACGTCTTCTGAAGCGCTCAGTCTGGTACAAGGAACGCACACGATTGAAGCAATCAAAGAAAATTTCGGTTCCGCTCAACGTCAACTTGTGGTTCAATCTGGTTCTCAAGAAAATGTAACCCTCACCATTGAAGCCGGAGGGCGCATTGCCGGCCGCGCAGTAGACGACCAAGGAAATATTGTTCAGGGAGCACGAGTCACCACTTGGTTAAACGGCGGACAACAGGTTCATGCTCAAACCGATGCGAACGGATTTTATGAATTTTCGGCTCTTCCCGCTGGGACATACGATTTGCTCTTTCGCTTGGATGGCAATCCCCCAATGATCGGAAACTTATACGCCGTACAACCTGGGCGAACCGATGCCAATGCTGTTATGTCTCCCAATGAATGGATCATTACCGGGACATTGATAGACAAACAGACCGGACAACTTATTAATCAGTTTGAAATTCAGTTGCAGGCGGATTTGCAATCAGCAGAGGGTAGAGGATATTCAAAAACACAAAATTTCAATTCGCCGGACGGTACATATCAAATTTCAGTGTATGATGAAGGCTTGTATACACTAACGTATTACGCGGAAGGGTACCGCCCCGAACAAGGCCGGGTTCGGACGGGGCTTCCCAATCGCGGACGGCAATTTGTAAATATACAAATGGAACCCGTTGAGCGTTTCGGTGAACTGCGTGGTATGCTGCAACCTCCGCCAGGAAAACAACTGGTGGCTGTTCGCGTTGGGGGCAAAGATATTTATCCCACCAACGGAAACTCTTTTCATATCCAACAAGTTCCAGAAGGAAACCATCAACTCTATTTTTATATTTCTGATGCCGGAGGAGGGGTTGGCTACGAAATGGCCGGAGCCCTTGAGGTTACTATAAGCGCCAATCAGATCAAAAATATAGGGACAATCACTCCCAATCAATTGATCTTTATTCGCCAATAAGAAAATGGATCCAGAATGAATGAATCCTCTCTTTACACAAAAGCCGGTGTGGATATCGATGCTGGAGACCGTGTTAAAAAGCGCATTGCCGAATTGACCCGGAACACATTTACGCCAAATGTGCTTCACAAAGATGGCGCATTTGGGGGGATGTTTTCTCTTGAGGGTATCCAAGGAGAGAAGCCGGTACTTGTTTCAAGCGTTGATGGAGTGGGCACGAAAGTTAAAGTCGCGATTGCTTATGGAGACCATCGGGGCATTGGCCAAGACTTGGTGAATCATTGTATCGATGATTTGCTGCCCTGTGGCGCCAAACCACTTTTTTTTCTGGATTATTTTGCTTGCGGGAAACAGAATGACGATGTCGTCTTACAAATCATCGAAGGAATGAGCCATGCTTGCCAAAATGCTGGGATGGCCCTGATTGGTGGTGAAACGGCTCAAATGCCGGATGTCTATGCGGAAGATGATTATGATTTGGCTGGGACAATTGTAGGTGTGGTAGACGAGAAAAATATTATTGATAATTCGAAAATTGCTGCTGGAGATGTAATTTTTGGCCTTCCCTCCTCCGGACTGCATACCAATGGGTATACTCTCGCGCGAAAAGTGCTGCTAGAGGAAGCAGGATTTCACTTGAATGACATCCCGCCGGGCATGGAAAAACCGCTCGGGGAAGAGCTTCTCATTCCACACCGGTCTTATTTATTCGAAGTGGAGACACTCAAACAATATGTTTCCATTCATGGATTGGCTCACATCACT
>CAZEZQ010000075.1:0-11904 GCA_964516245.1 uncultured bacterium
GCATTATAAAAGGTATGGAAGAAGCCCTTGCCTCCGCAAAAGGCGAGAAGACCGAGGCTGTTGTGCATATCCCGAATGATGAGCTTGAATTGGAAATATGGCGGTTCAAAGATAACCTTGAATTTATAGAAATTCCGTTAACAACTACTAATGAAAGATTTACAAATTCCTTTCCCAATATAACTTTGGATAGAGTTGAAGAAATAACAGCATTCGAACAATTTCAAGAACAACTGAATCTTTTTTTTAATAGTATAAGATCATTGTTATAAAAGAAATATCCGTATAGGACTCTCGAGGGCATTTAATAGGGTACCGAGCTTATTCGTGCGAAATTCACGCTGTGTACAAAAGGTTTTATGTGTTTGATTATATATGTGCTTGACAACATGTTTTTTCTTTGGTAGGATTATATATGACTTGGACCGTTGAATTTCACCCACTGTTTTTTGAGGAAACGAAAGGTTTTTCGCGGCCTGTATTGAAGGCTCTGCAAGAAGAAATCGAATTTTTGGAAGCTGTTGGGCCGCAGTTGGGCCGCCCACAGGTAGATACGCTAAATGCCTCCAAATACAGCAATATGAAAGAATTGCGGTTCGATGCAGATAAGGGTGTTTGGCGGGTAGCTTTTGCCTTTGATCCATACCGAAAAGCCATATTGCTTGTAGGTGGAAACAAAGTCGGAGCCAATCAAAAACGTTTTTACAAACAGTTGATTAAAACTGCCGATGAGAGGTTTTCCGATCATCTGGAACAACTGGAAAAGGAGAGAGACAATGGCTAAAGGCCCATTAGCACAAAAATTCTGGGATCAATTTTCAGACGAAGAAAAGGCTGAAATAAGCGCTCGCGCCGAAAAACGCATCGAAGAATACAAAAATCTACAGGAATTGCGTAAGTATGCCGGGATTACGCAAACAAAGATTTCTGAAGATCTTGATATGTCGCAAGGGAATTTGTCCCGCCTGGAAAGAAATTCTGATATGTTGCTTTCAACGCTGAATGGCTATATTCGAGCGCTTGGCGGCAAACTGAATTTAACGGTAGAATTGCCAGACAGACCCCCGATTGCTCTGACTGGATTAGGTGACCTGATCGAGCCGGAACCGCAAGCAGATGAACCGAAACAAACAGAATTGGCCTAGGAACGGACTTTATAAAATGATAAATGAGTGAAGTTGGTGAAAGCATAACCCGGGGCGCGAAAGAAGCATTGGTCTTTGCTAAGAGTGAAGCTGACCCCATAAAATACCGGGTTCACATCCCGTATGAGATAGACGTTAAGCGGATACGTGAAAAACTGGGCATGAGCCAAAAAGATTTTGTGGAAACTTAAGGATTTAGTCTGCACACGGTTTAAGAATGGGAACAAGGGTGTTTGGTCCCTTCGGGTCCCGTCAGAACTTTTTTGGTGGTTTTGGACAGGGAACCGGAAGCCGTGAGCCGTGCGTTGACGGCACAGTCGGCTTAATAAAGCAGTATGCAAGCAGGAAGCCTGTATCACAAACTTGTTTGGTGGGAGCATTGTACTTGCTAGACACCAACCCCCAATTCATCGTATACCACTACGCCGCCTTTGAGGGTCATTTTTACTTTGTAGTCTTGATCGAGCACCACCAGGTCTGCGTCTTTGCCTACGGCTAAGATGCCGCGGCGGTATTTCCATTCGAGAATGCGGGCGGCGTTTAGGCTGGCCATTTGGGCGGCTTGCTCCAAATTGGCGCCCGCGCTTTTGATCATGGTTTTCAATGCGCAATCCATGGTGAGAGTGCTGCCCGCTAATGTATCCGGCGATTCGGCCAAGAAGGCGCGGCCCTCGCGAATCACCACCGGCTGGCCGCTGAAAATGCATTCGCCATCGGGCATGCCAGAGGCGCGGATGGCATCGGTGATTAGTAGGATTTTGTCGTGATGTTTCACCTTGAGCAGCATTTGCAATATGGCGGGATGCACATGAATGGAATCGGCGATGACTTCGACAAACAATTCATCTCTTAACAATGTCCCCCCCAAAACACCGGGTTTGCGGTGATGCATGGAGGGCATGGCGTTGAAGATGTGGGTGACCCCTTCGAGACCGCAGTCGATGGCTTCGGCGATGTATTCATAACGCGCGTTGGAGTGGCCGATGGACAAATGCAGCGGCTGCGGCCAGCCTTCATTGGTTTCACGAAGCGATGCCGCCCGCAGCACATCCATGCAGCCCGGCATTTCAGGCGCCAGCGTCATCACGCGAATCCAAGGGCCGCCCACATTCATAATTTCTTCGAAGGATTCGACCGTGGCGGGCCACATGTAATCCGGCCGAATGGCGCCGTGCATTTCGGGGTTTAAGTATGGGCCTTCCAAATGGATCCCTTCTATAATTCGACCCGGTGAGTTGGTTTCGCAGTAATTGCGAATGCGCTCGATGCAGGCGTATAATTCATCTTTCGGCTGGGTGTAGAGGGTTGCAATGAGCGAAGTGGTCCCGTGGGAGGCGTGATAGCGGCTAATTTTTTCAAACGCATTGGGGTCGTCATCGGCAAAATCGTATTCCACTCCCCCATGGACATGGATGTCGATAAATCCAGGAAGCACATAATACCCGCTTAAATCAATGCAGTCGGCGTTTACCGGTTTTTCGACATCCCGCTTGGGGCCCATTTGGGAGATTTTACGGTCTTTCACCACCAGTGTGGATTGCCCTTCGCGGCGATAGGGGGTAATCGCGGTGGCGTTTTCCAATACCAAAGTGTGATTTGAATTCATAATTGTTTTCCGTTGCATTTTCATTGCGTAGCTTTATTAAATGACGAACCGGCAAAAAGTCTGATCCAGAAAACGACCACCCAATATGTAACGTGGATATCTAATCTGTACTTTATGTAGTTGCAGGCGAGGACGCCTGCGCTCCAAAAAAGACTTTTTGCCGAATCGTCATTTAATCATAGTGTAACCACTTTATGTATTCAGGATTAGGGAAATCATGATTCACTCATTTAATTGAAAAGCTGATCGGGTATCTCTTTTTATGCTTAGTGCACTATGTTACATTGTTATTCACATGTGACTTTCGAAAGTCGATAGTTAAAAATTGATAAAATGTAATTGAGGAGGAAATTATGAAGCCGCTGTTGAAACTATCTTTGTTCGTTTTACTGCTTTGCTCATTGAATGCCTATGCCGATGTGGAGTTTGAACACGAGATTGCCGATCAAGAAGGCCCCAAAAACCCATGGGTGAAACTTGTTGGAGATATCAACAATGATGGTTTATTGGATATCGTTATCGGCGGACGCGGTGGCCCGGTGGTGTGGTATGCATACCCCGATTGGCAAAAAACTCACATCTCAGATGGCGGTTACAGCACTGTGGATGGCGCTGTTGGAGATATCGATAATGACGGTGATAACGATGTTGTTATAGGGGCGGAATACTGGTATGAGAATCCGCTTCCGGATGGGGACCCTTCGAAAGATCAATGGGAAACTCATCCCATCAAAGATTTGCGGACTCATGATATAGAAATCGGAGACCTGGATGCTGATGGGGATTTGGATATTGTGGCGCGGGATCAATCGGGTTTCGGCCATAAGTCGGGCAACAAAATTCACTTCTTTCAACAGGAAAACCCGGATCAGTGGACTTATCATGTCATCGATTGTCCCCATGGTGAAGGTTTGTTATTGGGTGATATAGACCAGGATGGCGATGAGGATGTATTGGCCGGGAAGAAGTGGTTTGAAAATTCTGGAAAAATTGTCGAAGGGGAGTGGAAGGTCCATACCATTGTTACAGATTGGCACCAGGATACATCGGTGGCGATGGGGGATATCAACGGTGACCAAAACCCGGATATTGTATTGACCCGTTCTGAAGGTCCTTACCGCATTTCTTGGTTTGAAGCGCCGGAAAACTCAAAACAAGAAAATTGGAAAGAACACTTGATCGAAAACCCTTTTGATTACGGACATGGGGTGCAAGTCGGCGATATGGATTTGGATGGTGATTTGGATGTCATTTCAGCCGAAATGCACCAATCGGACAGCGACCGGGTTTTGGTGTTTTACAATCAGCAAAATGGGGAATCATGGGAAACCCAGTTGCTTACGAAAACCGGGCTTCACAATTTGGTGGTTTGCGATTTCGGGGATGATGGTGATATGGATATAATGGGCGCCAATTGGAGTGGAAATTATCAACCTATAGAAGTTTGGATCAATCAAATCAGAAAATAAGAAAAGAGAATCGAAATGACTGCTTTCAACTCACGTCTTCTCTCAATCTTTATCTTGGTTGGGTGTTTATTAACCCCTGTTTTCGTTTTTTCTCAGCCGTTTCGTCCATCCTGGTCTCCATCGGCTTTGGATGAAGTGGAATCGTTTTCGAGCGAGCAAAAACTGGTGGGGACGCATTATTTTTATTGGTACGACTATCCCCATCAGCATTTCTTTGATGATGGCGCTCAGACCGATGACGCTCTCGAAGACCATTTTGTCGAGCCTGAAGCGGTTAGTTTTAATTCATCCGACTGGCATAAAAAACAACTGGCTGATTGCACTAAGGCGAATATAGATTTTATTATGCCAGTCTACTGGGGGGCGCCGGGCAATTATTTCCAACCCGGCATCATATTCAGCGTTCAGGGATTGGGACCGCTGCAGCGCGCCATTCAAGAACGTTCTATGAACGATCAGCCTTCTCCAAAAGTCGCGATGTTTTACGATACCAGCACTTTGCTTCCGAATGTGCGGGGGGAGGTGAACCGGAATGAAAAATACGATCTTCGGAAGGCGGGAGGGAAAGAAATCTTTTATCAAACCATTCGCGATTTTTTCTATCAGATTCATCCCCGGCATTGGGCTGCAATCGATGGCCGGCCTGTAGTTGTATTATACGGCAGTGGATTTGCGGCATATCACGATCAGAGTACATTTGATTTTGTTTACGACCAATTTCAGGAAGATTTTCATGGCCTTCGGCCATTCATTATTCGTGACCATTCCTGGAACGCCAAAACCGAGGCGGTTACCAGTTGGGGCGCAGCATTGGGGGGTCCGAAAATCTTTGACCGGGTGGCTCAAATTGGGCCCGGGTACAACGATACTCCAGTGCCGGGGCGTTCTACCCCAATTCGTGAACGGGAGAATGGCAATTTTTATAAATGGAGTTGGAACCAGGTATTAGACAGTGATGTACAAATCGTATTGCTTGAAACCTGGAACGAAATGCACGAAGGCACCAGTATTTGCCATTCTAAAGAATACGGCAAAAAATATATTGTATTGTCTGCTGAATACTCAAGTAGATTCAAAAATAATCTTCCTGCACGCGAAGATATTACACTTCGACATCCGAATCCGGTTCCTCGGCCTGCCAACGATTGGGGAGAAGAATATTCAAACCAGGAACAGGTGAGTATTGCTTTTCAACCGAAGCAAAATTCGCAGGGGATTCGTATCGTTCGAGGCCAGCCTGACGGGCCTTTTAACATGCTTCAAGTGGGGGAGAAACAGTGTGTAAGAAGTATTGACGCCAATGTTACGTATATTTATTTCGATGTGGCAGATCCATTTTTGTTTGATGCCCAAACACCTGTTGAGATTGAATACACATATGGGATGCGGGGCATCAATCCCATTTGATTGAATACGACTCTCACGATGACAAAGCCACATTAAGGGGGGCGTATAAATCATCATCATTGAAGCAGTGTTCACAGAGCCAAAAATGGAAGATGAGAAAAATCAAACTTACAGATCCTCGATTTGTAAATCGTGAAAATGGAGGGTCTGATTTTCGTTTTGTGGTACAAGGGGGTTGGATGGCCATTCAAAATGTATTAGTGCGTAAAATTTTAGATTAATTTTACTTTCACAAGTAAATAGGATACTCTATGCCTATTGTTTTATTTAATCTATTGATTTTGCTTGCCTTAGATTATGCGCTTTAATTTCATGCAATGTTTAATACGCTTTTTATAGAGTAAAGAGAAACATTACACCCTAAAAACTACTTCGCAATTTTCGTTAGGCAAGTATCATATATAATGTGATGATCTTTTTATCTGGATTAATTTAAGGGTTCATAGATATTTTTACTCAATCTGATATTTTTTTTAATTTGAGTTTATATCTGCAATGGGGTTATGAAGGCTTTAGAGAATCTAAATGAGTCAACGATACGAAATTGCTAAAGAACAGATCACCAATATCCTCATTCAAGAATATTGCAAACAAAATCCTGGTGTACGCGAAAATGAAGTGATTGTGAAATGTCAGGATGGCGTATTGATATTCTCGGATATGGCCTCTGTGCTGGCTGAAATGAAAATTCGAAAAGATTTTCAGAAAGCCTTGGAAAATGCCGGGAAGATGTATTCCACTCTGGCGGCTCATGAGAACCAGAGGTGGAATGATTGTATTGAATCCACCGAGCATTCCAAAATGATGGTGGATTGCCTTCATTCTTCACCTTTTCATCATTATTCGCCCCTCGAATGGCAAGAGATGCATAATTATTTCAATAATCAGGAACAAATCTGCGCCAAAGCCACAGTACGTTTGGAAGAATGCAAGAGGAAACTTGCGGAACTGAAAAAACAGGGGGTTAAGATACAATCGTCACGGGGCCGAACTGTCATTATTGAATATCTCAATTGGGTGATCGATCAATTGAAAGTGGTTCATCGAGTGTTTAAAAAAGAAGTGGAAATTGGAGATGTTTTTGCCAAGAAAGCCAAAGTTTTTATCGATGTGAAGTTTCAAAGTCTTGATAAGAGGTCGACTCATTTTCGCATCAATATGGACGATTTGAATAAATTGTTCAAATCGCTCAAAGGCAGCAAACGTGAGTCTCTCGAACTTGAAAACGTTGGCAGACTCAATGTGGATATTTTAATGCAAACCAAAAGGACGTTGGCGAAATCTGTAGATGAAATGAAGGGACATCTTCAAAAGCGCCGAGAACAGTTTCAGGAAATCTGGTCGGCCATTTCTCATATGCGGAGTACGGTTGAGGCGATGGAAGAAATGAATCGAATGGAAGAAGAAGGAAAACTCGTGCCAGAACCGGTAGATGTGGGTGATACCACGCCCGTGCAACGCATGGCCCGCTACACACAATCTCTTCGCAATTTAATCTCCCAGAAAAAAAATAAATAAATATCAAAGGGTTTCTATTAGTTTTGGTAAAATTCATATTTTTTAAGTTGTAAAAAAAGTATGAATCAAGTATTATTATATACTTGCAATGACATGTTTTTTGCCAGTTTATAATTTAAAACCAGAAGCGATGAGAGAATTCAAGTATGCGTGTTCAGTCTTCTTTCTAACAATGGTACATTCAATTTTGTTAGATTGGAACTTGTATGACTCAACGATATGAGCAGGCCAAAGAGCAAATTACGAAGATTCTTATTCAGGAATACTGTAAGAAAAATCCTGATGTCAATGAAAATGAAGTGATTGTGAAATGTCAGGATGGGACATTAATTTTTACTGATGTCGCAGCTGTTTTGGCTGAATTAAAAGTCAGGAAGAATTATCAAAAAGCATTGGAACATGCAGGGAAGATGTATTCTTCTTTGGCGGCCCATGAAAATCAGCGTTGGAAAGATTGTGTGGAATCAACTGAGCATACTCGAATGATGATTGATTGTCTCCATTCTTCTCCATTTCTTTATTATACATCTAATGAATGGAGAGAGATTCACGAGTTTCTGAACGAACAAGAACAACTTTGCGCCAAAATTACTGTCTATCTTGAAGATTGCAGGATTCGGCTTTCTCAATTAAAACGGGATGAGATTCACAATCAATTTCGCAGCAAACGGGCGGTTGTCGTCGATTTTTTAAATTGGGTGATTGAGCAGCTAAGAGTGGTGCATCGGGTATGCAAAAAAGAAGTCGAAATTGGAGAACATTTTGCCGAGAAGGCGAACCAGTTTATCGAATTCAAATTTCAAAATGTTGAAAAACAAGATGCCAATATTAGTCTGGATTACCAGGAACTGGATCGAATCTACCAATCCATCAAAGGGGATGCCAACCAATCGCTTCATTTGAAATACGTTCGCCAACTCAATATCGATGTGCTGAGACGTACCAAGCAAACGTTGAGTAATGCAGTTGATGAATTGAAAGCCCAGCTTCAGGTTCGGCGCGAACAATTTCAACAAGTTTGGACTGCAATTTCACAAATGAATATTGTGGTGGATAAAGTGAACGAATTGAATCAAAAAGAGAAATCCAGCCAAATTCTCTCACTCTCTGAAAAATTCTCCCAATCTACTTCCAAAAAACGTATGGTTCGTTACGAAAAACGTGAACGAATTTGAACTATTGATGGATTAATATCCTCCCTTATTAAGCTGATCTTTATCCACAAAGTGTGAACCTTGGAAGGCTCAGGCTTTTCTCATACCGCCGAATCCCCCCAGCCCCTGCGGTGCTTACCCCCCTTGATAAGGGGGGCACTCCAAACTTGTGGGTAAAGATCAGCCTTATTAAGGGGGGAATATGATTTTAGGAAAAGTCATTATACCGACCGCGTGCTTCGTTTTCCCCAGTTGTCTGATACGGTTTTGATGGATTCTTCTGCCAATTTCAAACAACCCGATCCAAATTTGCTTTATTCCACAATCACAGGCGATCCAGGTTCGGCGTAGTGTTTTCCTATGAATCGGGTTCGCTGGTTAACTCCGCCGCGTGATATCGCGGCTATGGTAATGGATGCATCTTCTGAAGGTTTCAAAGCCCGGCTGTTTCACTTTGGCCATCATCCACGAGAAATGAAGGCGGAATTGTATCTGCTAGACAAAGGCAGCTATCAATTTGAACTAACCCATAAACATGAAGTGGTTCAAAATGAAACCTTTCGCGTGTCGGGGCAGCGAACAAAAATTTCATTCGCGCTTCCTGCGAAAAAGGTGTGTGATCTGTTTTGAAAAAACAAGAACACTGATTTGAATATTTTACATCTTTAGAATATTGAATAGAAATAGTATAAAATTCAATTCACCCGTGTTTTTAGAATTTCCAAAATCTGTTCAAGCAATTCGTTTTGTTTTTGGGCTTTCTCGTTGAATTCTTGCATAAACCGGTAGAATGCGATTAGAAACATAAAAAAAGCAAAGATCATAAGTAAATCAAGCATTGGTTGTTTGTACCTTATTGTTTATTTCTTTCAATGTAATTCGACTCGCGAATTCCGGCTTTTGGGGTTAAATTAATGGGCAAGACTTTTTTGGCTGATTCGCTGAAGGGATCTGCCATTACGTTGGATTGGATCACGATTCCGTTTGCATCCCCTTCTGTTAATACAGCGCGTGTCGATAATCCCGTGAATATATTCCCGGTTATGGTAATGTGTTTCGCACCTTTAAGATGGATTCCTCCGGCCGCATCGTCCCGCTTGGTTTTGCCGCCGATATAGGCGTTGGAAAAATTGTTGCCGGTTATGGCAATGCGCCCACTGGTTGATTCAACCACGATTCCATAAGGGGTGTCCATAGTAAACGTATTGGCTGAGGCGGTGCATCCCCAGGCATCTTGAAAATGAATGCCGCCGCTGAAGTTGTGAGCGAGCACATTGGAACTGTAAGTGTTGCCGTAACAATCGCGGCTGACGACGATGGCGTATCCCTGGCATTCTTCAATCATATTTCCAGATATGACAGAGCCGTAGGTGTTTTCCATCACCACGCCATGCTGCAGATGGTCGTCTAGATTGTTGCCGTTCATACAGAGATTGAAGCTATCAATGCACTGCAGGGCATCTTGATTTTCTTCAAATTGATTGGCGTTTACAACGATGTCATGGCCCCGTAGAATCCGCAGCCCGGTTTTGGCGTTGTAAGTGAGAATTGAATCGGAGATTCGCGGGTCTTCATAACAATCGATCAGATGGATTCCATTGCCGCCGTTGTGATCCACAGAGAGTCCGTGAATGTATATTTCATTGATCCCCACCGCTTTCACACCGTCGCCGCTGTGGGTGCTGCCGCTGATGCGAAAATCGGCCAGTTGAACGCGCCACAAGCGCTTGGACGAATCTTCTTCAATCCCTTTTGGCGCCAGGATGAGTGCCGGCTCTCCTTGGGTATTTTTATTCACAATATGGGTGGCGGTTCCCATCCCTTCAATACGCAAATCACCCACTTGGACGGTGAGTGGCTTGGTAATCTCAAACGTTCCCGCCGGGAGTTGTACATGGCTGCCTTCAACCGCGGCGTCCAAGGCAGCTTGCAGAGAACGATAATTCTTGGCGTCAATCGTCGATTCTGGTTCGAAAGACCAACTTGCACTCGCCATCAACAAAAAGAAACCGGTTGTAATAGAATAGATTGTTTTCATTTTACTCCTCTCAAAGTATGATTCAGTGTGAAATTGTGTACCCTAGATACGACAAACCGGCAAAAAGTCCGATCCAGAAGGCGGCCACAGCATATATAGTAATGCAGGCATCTAAAATGCACTATATGATGATGCAGGCGAGGACGCCTACCAAAGGCGCGTCTATGACCTGCGTTCCAAAAAAGACAGGCGAGGACGCCTGCGCTCCAAAAAAGACAGGCGAAGACGCCTGCGTTCCAAAAAAGACAGGCGAGGACGCCTGCGCTCCAAATAAGACAGGCGAGGACGCCTGCGCTCCAAATAAGATTTTTGCCGAATTGTCAGATATAATGATGAGTGATTTTTTAAACGTTCAACCATTTGTAATGGAAACCCTTAAATTTCAATGAATTTGATAAATTTGTTAATTTTAGGGCACAATGTAAATAATCAAAGAGATGAACGGTAGTTTTGTTGTTCACTGTATCACACATAGCAATAGGATAAAACGGATGTCGAACCAACGCCTTCGCAAACTGGCTGAAAATCTACTTCAAACTGCTGATATCCAAATCAATGGTGATAATCCATGGGATATTCAAGTGCATGACGACCGCTTTTACCGCCGTGTGATGACCCAGGGTTCGCTGGGATTGGGTGAATCGTATATGGATGGATGGTGGGATTGTGAAGCATTGGACGAATGCATCACCCGCGCGTTTCGCGCAAACCTTCATAAACAAGCCAAACAAAATGTAAGATTGTTGTTGCAAGTGCTGCCCCGCATTGTATTTAATCCCCAAACATTGGCCCGGGCATTTGACATTGGTGAAAGCCATTATGATTTGGGCCTGGACCTTTATCAATCAATGTTGGACCGGCGGCTTACGTATACCTGTGGGTATTGGAAAAATGCCGAAACCCTTGATGAAGCGCAAGAACATAAATTGGATCTCGTTTGCCGCAAACTGGGATTGCAGGACGGAATGACCGTATTGGATATTGGCTGCGGCTGGGGCAGTTTTATTGGCTATGCAGCCGAGCACTATGGAGTTTCTGCTGTAGGAGTCACAGTCTCTAAGAACCAGGTGGATGAGGGGCGGGAACGCTGCCGGGGCTTGCCAGGGGAAATTCTTTATCAGGATTACCGGGAGATGGAGGGGCAATACGACCGGGTGGTCTCATTGGGCATGTTTGAACATGTGGGGTATAAAAATTACCGTGAATTTATGCAAGTGGTTCAGAGGCATTTGAAAGACGATGGGCTGTTTCTTTTGCATACGATCGGCAACAATCATTCTACACGCTCAATTGATCCCTGGATGGATAAGTATATTTTTCCCAACGCCATGCTGCCATCCATTGCCCAAATCGGCCGTGCTTTAGAAGGCCTATTCGTAATGGAAGACTGGCATAATTTTGGATCGGATTACGACAAAACCCTGTTGGCCTGGTATCGAAATTTCGATGCTCATTGGGAAACATTGCGCCAACACTACGACGAACGCTTTTTTCGCATGTGGAAATTTTATTTGCTATCCTGCGCCGCTTGTTTTCGCGTACGCAAGACACAACTTTGGCAGATTGT
>CAZEZQ010000076.1:0-8931 GCA_964516245.1 uncultured bacterium
GTGTATGCATTGCTTGGAAGACAAAATGGTGAATACCGAAACTATGAGCGCAGAAAAAGAAGCGGTCGCCAATAAATTGATGGGCATGATGAACGCCGGCGCCGCTGCGTTGATGATCTCCATTGGCCACCGGACTGGCTTGTTTGAAACCATGGCGGCCATGCCACCTAGCACCTGTATGGATATTGCTCAAGCCGCTAAATTGCAAAATCGCTACGTTCGGGAATGGCTCGGCGCTATGGTAACCTTCGGGATCGTCACCTACGATGAAATGAAAGATGAATATACTCTCCCCAAGGTGTATGCAGACTTTTTAACCCGTGATGGCGAAGAAGACAATATCGCTTCCGTAACCCAATTCTTTTCCGTCCTGGGCAATGTAGAAGATCGAATTGTCGATTGCTTTAAAAATGGCGGTGGGGTCCCCTATTCTGGCTTTCCTCGCTTCCAAGAAGTCATGGCCGAAGAAAGTGGCAACACCGTTCTACCGGCTTTGATCGAACATATCATCCCCATTGTCCCGGGGATGGTCGAGCGGCTTGAAAAAGGATGCGAGGTTCTCGATGTGGGCTGTGGAAGAGGCAAGGCGATGCTCATGTTGGCCGAACGCTATCCCAACAGCGATTTCATTGGGTATGATATTTCTGAAGAAGCCATTGCCTATGGCAATCAGGAGGCCAAGAACCGCAGCCTCACCAACATTCGCTTTGTCAAACAAGACGCGGCTGCCTTTACGGAAGAAAATGCATACGACTTGATCACAACGTTTGACGCTGTTCACGATCAGGCCAAACCCGCTGAGGGGCTCCAAAACATCCGTCGAGCGCTTCGCCCGGATGGGTATTATCTCATGCAAGATATCGATCTGCACAGCAATGTTGGCGGCAATCTGGATCACCCCTTGGGAACCTTTATCTACACCATCTCTTGCATGCATTGCATGACGGTGTCGTTGGCCGAAGGCGGTGCCGGTTTGGGAGCCGCCTGGGGAGTGGAATTGGCTCAAGAAATGCTCAAAGAGACGGGGTTTCGTTCCGTTGAAATAAAACGGCTCCCCCACGACATACAAAATTGCTATTATATCATCCAAAAATAATGGTCTGATATTCAACAATGATCGTAGTCCCCAAGGCAACCAAACTCTTGGGGACTACTTTTCGATTTTCTTAGTCAGGTTGAAAACGGTGATTTATATATTGCCATCCTTACACCGGTTGTCTCAGTTTCTCTTCATGGCTGGTTTTTTCGCCATTGTGTCTCACCATGCCATTTGCCAGGAACCGACTGCTGCCAACAATCCGACTGCTGCTAACAATCCGACTGCTGCTAACAATCCGACTGCTGCTAACAATCTTGGTGTTTTTGAAAAAACCGCTGACTGGGGCCTGCCTGTATCCCCCCCACAAATCGGCGAAAACAAAATCCCCGGCCGGGTTGAGGTCACCCAACAAGATTCAGAATACATCTACGATGTTTATGGCAACGGTGATGACATCATGGTCACCGATGAAGCCTTTTATGTTTACAAAGAAAAAAGCGGCTCGTGGAGAATTTCAGGCAAAGTGGTATGGGTGGACCGTGGAGGCACTCATCCCTACGCCCAGGCTGGCTTGATGATTCGCGAAGAGGGCGATTCCTCCAATTCAAATTTTTTCTCCATTTTGTATCACGCCGGTGAGGGAGTTGAACTCGGGTGGACGGCTGAAATGAAATGGAGAACGGAAAAAAATCAACGCGCCTCCGCCAGCCAGCTGAATGCATTTATCCCTCATCGCGGCCAAGGGGTGTATTTCCGTTTGACCCGCTTGGCGCCTGGCAACTTGATTACGGCGGATTGGTCATACGATGGAGAGCAATGGAATACAGCATTTTCACTTACCTTCCCTATGAAACACCGCATTGCCTATGGTTTGGTGGTGACCAATGTAAAAGACAATCAACAATTGGCCCACGCCCGGTTTTCCAATGTCAAGTTTGAACCGGTTGTCGCCGAAGCCGTGCGCAAAATTTCGTCTCAAACATATTCACGAAACCAATGGATTCCCGTTCAAATTGATATCTTGAATCCCTCTGGACGTGTGTTGGATGTCACCCTCACTGAAACGCTGCCAACAGGATGGATTGCTGATGAGATTAGCCATAATGGAGTGTATCAAGATGGAAAGATCCAATGGGCTGCCTCCATTCAAGGGACCACATCATCAATCCGCTATATAACCTCTTCGACAAATGCCTCGAATGGAGTGGGGATATTTCACGGCTCCTTCAATCAATCGGATATTCTGGGCGAAAATCGCATTCTCCCCCACTATCAAACAAGCGAATTAAACCATCCAGCCAACTGGCGGTTTTGGTCGCGCGAACACGGTCTCACCAACTCATTTACCCATACCATTACATACAATCCCGCCGGGTTCTTATGGATAAACAGCGGGAAAAATCAAATGAGCGTATTTGATGGTTATCAATTTAAACACTTTCCAGGGCCGGGACCGGTCGCCAAAGTGATCCCCTATTTTCAAGGAACTGTCAAAGCGCTTTTTCAAAACAGCATGCACGATCCCATCGGTTTGAAAGAATACAAACCGGTAGCCGAATCGGCATCAACCCGATGGGTTCATCACCCTGAATTCGAAACCTCTTATCACGATTATCTGCTGACTATGTCGGGCCCCCGATTTGTTCAATATAATGAAGATCACATCTTAATCATGGAACCCACCCGCATACGCGACTATGAAATCTCAACCAAAACCTACTCACTTGTGAAAAAAGTGGAAGACACTAACTTTACTTTGTTTATTGGTTTGTGCCTTTCAAAAGACGGGTACCTGTGGGTGGCCTGCAAAGAAGGCCTTGGCCGGTTGCATATCAATGGCATCCATTTTGATTCTTCTTCAAAGTGGGAAGAATTCCCCTTCCCAGATGCCTTTCATATCGTTTGGTTTCGAAACATTGTTAGTCAAAACGGCTGCATTTGGGGAGATGCAAGAACGGTCCCTGGCAATCGCCAAGTGGTGATTCGTTTCGATGGGGCCAATTGGTCGATCCCCGTGTTTGATCCCGAAGAAGATGTTGAATTTATATCATCCGAACAAGACGGAAGCATTTGGGTAAAAAAACTGACCACCATGACCCTCTCGCGGTTTAAAGGGTTTTATGAAGATTTGATCGAAGATCATGTCATACTTTCTTCGGAAATTTTGGATACGGAACGAAGCGACTCAGACCGTTTCTTCTTAACCACCGCCCAAGGGATCGCCAGTTATTCTCCCTCCATTTGGCGTACGCCGGTCGAAATCAAGCAACAAAAACTACCCTTTTCTTCTATCTATCAACATACCGATCAAACCTTGTGGTTTGCCGGGACCAACAATTTGTATTGCTATTTCAAGAACAATTGGTATACCTGCCCATTGCCAAACAACACAATTACACATTGGTTGGGCAATCCAAACTTGTTTCCTATGCCCAATGGCCGCTTGGGCATCCGCATCAAAGAAATGCAAGGCGCCCGAAGAATTCTCTCTTCACGTATCTTGGCCTTGGATGTGAAAAAATGGCTTTCAGAAGTAAAAAATCATCCGAATACAGTTTCCCCGCCCGATTTTGATGTCTTTCAACATCCAACCAACTTTGGTATCGGCCCGATTACCCCCAACCAACACAAAGGGCTCTGGGTTTCGACACATAGAAATGAAAGATGGCGGTTGGAACACTTCGACGGCCAATCTTTCCAAGTGGTTCAAGAAGAACTAGGGGTTGGATACTTGCGCAGCGTGTATGAAGGACGGGAGGGTGACTTGTGGATCTGCGGCAGCCGTGGCTTGGCCATGTATCGTGACGGCGAATATTGTAATCCGGCCAATAGCCCCTGGCTGCCTTCAGAAGGAATATACTCGATTCTGGAAATCGAACCCGGCATCTACTGGATCGGAACCGAAGACAAAATTCTGGAATACGACGGCAACGAATGGTCTTCCATTCTCACCGGCATCACCTCAGCCAACAATATTTACAAAGCCGCTTCCGACGATATTTGGGTGTCGACCGCCAATGGGCTGTATCGCTTTTATAAAGGATTGTGGAAATCCAACTCCATAGAAGATGGGTTGCCTCATAATTTCATTGCTATGGTGTCTGGCGACCGTAACGGCAACATTTGGACTTGTACCTTTCGCGGAATAAGCCGCTATTTTCCAGAAGCGGATAGCGACCCACCCAAATCGCTGATTGTAGAAGAAGAAAACATGCGTGAGATCGCGCCCGGTGGGCAAATGCGTATCGTGTATCAAGGTGTCGACCGGTGGAAATATACAGATTCATCCCGCCTGCTGTATTCCTATCGTTTAGACAATCACAATTGGTCCCCTTGGACATCGGGTACCATTTTTTCGGCCACGGGCTTGTCGGCGGGCTACCACCGCTTTCAAGTTCGCTCCATCGATCGAAATTGGAACATCGAACCCACTCCCGCTGTTTGGAATTTCCGCATCTTGCTCCCCTGGTACCTCGAACCGGGCTTTATCATCATTTCAATTTTTGGCAGCTTGTTAACCTTGTGTTTTGCCGGTATCGCCATTCAGAACCATCGGCAACTGTTGGAATCCAATCGCGAAATGCGCAAAGCCAATGAGCAATTGGTGAAACTGAATCAAATGAAATCCGATTTTTTCTCCCGCGCTTCTCACGATTTTCGAACCCCGCTTACAGCCATCAAAAGCAGCTTGGATAACTTATTGTGTGGGGCGGGAGGAGGAGAACTCAATGACATTCAACGAAAAATTCTATACATAGCCACAGTGTCTTTAAATCGATTGACGAAAATGGTCAACGATGTTTTGGATTTGAATCGAATTGAAACGGGTCGTGTCGAAGTCCACAAACATCCCATCTCAATCACGAAGGTGGTGAATTCAATCGTTCAAGAACAACAAACCGTGGCCAGGCAGAAGAATATTTCCCTATATTGGGGCCAAGGGAATAATGAAATATTTGGAAGTTTCGACCCGCAATTGATTGAACGCGTGTTTCAAGAATTAATCAGCAACGCCATAAAATATACTCCAGAAGGGGGAGATGTTTTTATCCAACTCAACCAAAATGATTCTCACATCCATTTTTCAGTTCGTGATACTGGTGTGGACATCTCCGAAGAAGAACAAGAAAAAATATGGGAACCATTCTTCCGGGCCAATAACTCGAAAGATTTGGCCAAAGGGTCTGGATTGGGGCTTTCAATCGTAAAAGAGTTGGTGGAATTGCATGACGGAACCATTGTGATGGCCAGCCACCCCAACCAAGGCACGACCTTCGAGGCTTCATTTCCCACCAAAGAAAATTAGAAATGTATAGAATCCTATGAACGAAAACGAAAAACCGAAAATATTGTTTGTAGAAGATGAAGAAGAAATTCGTGAAAATATCCGAATTTACCTGCAATACAAAGGGTACGAACCCATTGTGGCTTGCAATGGCGTTGAGGCATTGGAACTTTTGCAATCCCAAACACCAGATTTGATCGTTTCCGATTTGATTATGCCAAAGATGGGGGGAATGCAATTGCTGCACAAACTTTCCGAAATGGGTATTGAAATTCCCGTAATCGTGGTTACCGCTCATGGCACAATGGAATCGGCGATCAATAGTATGAAAAATGGGGCGTTCGATTTTATTACCAAACCTATCGATCTGGATTATATGGTGCAAGTGATCGACAAGGCTTTGGAACGAAATGCGCTCAGGCGGCAAGTGAAAATGCAACAAGACCAAATGGAGTACGACATGAATTTCGCGGCACGCATTCAGCGGTGTTTGTTGCCTCCTCCCTTACACACCCCCTCGATTTCAATCGATTATATCTTTCATCCTTTGATTGAAATCGGCGGCGACCATATCACCATACACAAATACAATGAGAATAAAGTCGCCATAGCCTTGTACGATGTGCAGGGCCATGGAGTCTCCGCCGCCTTGACGGCGACTTTGATACATCATTTTTTGTATCAACTTCTCGCGGAAAACCATCCCTTGCCCCAAATCATTGAACAAACCAATCAATATATATACGGCAGCCTGGGGCAAACCAACATGTTTATTACTATGATCATCGTTTCGATTGATCTCGAAGCATCAATCATCACCGTGGCCAATGCAGGCCATCCAGATCTCTTATTGGCTCCAAACAATGCAACAAAAATCGAGCGCATTGCCTCCAACATCCCTATCATTGGAATCTTTAAACAACTGCCCAAAAATCCAACCGAACAGATATTCCCAATTTCATCAGGAGACCGCTTGATTCTCTATACGGATGGCGTAACCGAAGCCATCAACGATTCGGGAAAATTTTTAGGCATTTCTTCATTGGAATCCATCGTTATGAAACACCGACATGTCGAGCCATCCGAATGTTTGCAAAAAATGTATGAAGAAATCTGCCAATTCCAAATGGACAACAAACACGATGACTTAACAATTGTGGCGGTGGATATTAAATAGTGGATCATCGAATAGTTTCTATGTAAACATATTGAACGAGTACTCTATGAAAATTAAGTTTGGGAGGTCGCTGGTCACCAACATCGGCAACCATTAAGTCCATTAGGTCCAATTATCAACCATCGATGTATCTGTTGACAAACTACAAACTCATCCCTTCAGCCCATCCGGCGCCATCGGCATCGATCGTATCCGCTTGCCAGTCGCATGAAAGATCGCATTGCCAATCGCGGGGGCGATACCCACAATCGGTGCTTCACCCGCACCGGCGGCAGGAAGGTCTTTGCGATCCATCAACACAGTCTCGATTTTGGGGGAATCCTGAAAACGCGGCACTCGGTATTTCGACATCAGCGCATTGGTAATTTTGCCATTTTCAAATTCAATCGCTTCGAACAAAGCGCCCCCGATGCCCATTAATATCATGCCTTCAATTTGATTGTTCAATCCATCTGGATTCACCACAGGCCCGCAGTCGAAGGCTTCCACGACATACACGACTTTCACTTCACCACTATCTTGATCAATCGAAATTTCTGCACAGGTGGCAACATACCCATTCTTTTCAAATCCACAAGCCAAACCGTATCCCCGCTCTTTGGTGGATTTCTTGTCTTTCCATCCAAACTTCTCTGCGGCGGCGGTCAGAACATCTCGCAGCCGTTCATCGCTGATGTTGTTCAGTCGAAACTCAAGTGGATCCATCTTTGCCGCGTGGGCCAGATCATCAATGTGCGATTCACGGGCGAAATGGTTGGCCGTCGCCGCCAAACAGCGATACGAGCCTTGTCGCAGTGGCGAATCGGTTCGGTGATACTCGGTTTTCTGATTGGGGATATCATAAAGTGGCCGAATGGCGGATGAACCCGAATTGTAATTATGAAACTCCCAAGCAGAGATTTTGCCATCCTTTGTCACTCCGCTTTTGATTTCAATCACCCCGGCGGGCCGAAAATATGCCCAGGTAAATTCTTCAGCCCGTGTCCAACAGACTTTGACTGGTTTTCCGACTTCTTTGGCCAATCGGGCCGCTTCTACTCCTGCTTCACCGGTATGCTTGCCGCCATAGCCCGAACCGGTATCGGGCATAATCACCCTGATCCTCTCATCCGGCATTGAAAATGCCTGCGCCAGTTCCGATTGCACTCCAAACGGCCGCTGTGTTCCCGTCCACACGGTGAGATTTCCATTTTCCCATTGAGCCACGCCGGCGCGTGGTTCGAGCGGGGTATGGGCGATGTAAGCGATATGATAGGTGGCATCCAGTTTATGTTCGGCTTGTTTCAATCCTTCTTCGATCGAACCGCTAGAATCCGAACCACGCCCTCTCCAACCACCACGGCCATCAGATTCCCTGGCCGATTGTTTCAAATGTTCGTAAAGAGTTTTTGAAGATGGAAGTCCATCGCGGGTATCCCACTTGGCTTTCAGAGCTTTGAGCGCTTTTTCGGCGGTCGGTTCATCGGGCGCAGTCACTCCCACAAAGTTGCCGTCCCGCACCACCGTTACACCTTCTAGAGCTTCCGCCTCGCTGGCATCCAGCGATTGCAGTTGCGCCCCGAATTGAGGAGGTCTTAATATCTTGCCCACCTGCATATTAGGCAAGTGAATGTCGTATGTATATTGATGTTTCCCCGTGACAAAATCACGCCCGTTGATTTTAGGGAACGTTTTGCCGCACACCTTCCATTCGCTCGCGGGTTTGTCCTCCACATCATCGTTGATAATTTTGACAATCTCTTCTCCTTGTGTGAGTTCTCCAAGTGAGACCGAACGGTTACTGGATGTATGAATGGCCTTCCCTTCAGTTATTTTCAATTTTGAGGCTTCTACTTCCCATTTCTTGGCAGCCAGTTCTTTGAGCATCTCACGTGCGGCGGCTGCCACCCTTCGCAAATGCGACGCCATTCTGGGCGTCGTTTGGCTGCCGAAGGTCCCTCGGTCATAGGGCACTTGATGGGTATCCCCCATTACCATATGGATCGAATCAAATGGAACCATCAGTTCTTCCGCCACGGCTTGGCTCAGTGATGTGCGAATGTTTTGCCCCACTTCTACCTTGCCGGTAAACACATGCACCTCACCGTGTTGGTCAATATGCAGCCACGCCCCGATTTCATCTGGGTCGCGTTCACCCGCTCCCAAATGATGAGGGATGTCTGTATCATGCGCCGAAGAACTCTGCAGCAGCGAAATCACGCAAATCCCACCGCCCATCACCTTCAAGAAATCACGCCGGCTGACGTCGAAGCGATACATAGGAGCGGCTTCGAGTTCGTAGCGTTCCGGTTCTATCATAAAATCTTGTTTGCTTGTCATCGTGTGTTCCCCCTCATACGTTGTGCGGCGTCTTCAATGGCGGCGGCAATTCGGTTGTAGGTCCCGCAGCGGCAGATGTTCCCTTTCATCGCTTTTAAGATGTCTTCACGC
>CAZEZQ010000076.1:8941-11877 GCA_964516245.1 uncultured bacterium
GTTCATGATCATGCCTGGAGTGCAATATCCGCATTGCAGCGCTTCGTGCTTTAAAAACGATTCCTGCAATGGGTGCAACCGCTCACCCTCTTGCAGCCCTTCGATAGTTTGAATGTCTTTTCCCGCTGCCACACTAACCGGCAATTGGCAGGAACGCACCGCCTGGCCGTCTAACAACACGGTGCACGACCCGCATTGACCTTCGCCGCAGCCATATTTGGTGCCAGTCAGCTGCAACTCATCCCGTAAAACCGTAAGCAAGGTTCGCATCGGTTCGGTTGAAACTTGCACCGTTTTCCCGTTTACATGAAAATCGAGTGTAGATGGCATAATGCACCTTAGCAGATCAAGAAAGTTTGTCACACACAATATATAAAATTTGTCAGGAACGATAAACGCTTTGTTCCATAATTTTGAATCGAGTATAATTCCTACATACCCTTCATAGGGTGTATTCAGTGGAACAGTGCTTGTATACTTGATAGAAGAGGAGATCATACTATGAAAATTATCGCTGAAGTAACAGAAGATGGAACGTTGCGGGTCAAAACACCGGGACTCAAACCAGGAGATCAAGTGATCTTGGAAACCCAAGACAATGGGGTGCTCAATCCCAACAAAGGCAAATGGTCAGATATTGATAAAGTTCTCGCCAAAGCCGACGCGTTGGATTTCCCACGTCGCACCCACGAAGAAATTATCCGTGATCTACATGAGTTGAAAGGGTAAATGGATGAAATTAGCCTATCTTGACTCTTCCATTTGGATTGCAAGGACGGAGGGGCTTCCAGAATACCGTGAAAAAGTGAGAAATGAACTGGCAGAATTATTGGAGAAAGATTGGCTATTTTGTATATCTGATATGGTAATGCTTGAGGTATTGATCAAACCATCCCGTCAGAACCAAATGGAACTTATCAACATCTACAAAGAAGGATTTTTAGAAGCAGTCCGTTTCCCGTCATTTCATACGGTTTTTCACTCAGCCCTTTCATACGCGCAAATTGATGGTGTGAAAGCATTAGACGCAATCCATGTGGCCTTTGCGGTTCAATACGGATGCGAACTTTTCGTCACCACCGACCCGCATTTCCGTACCCTCATAAGCCTCCCACTTCACTGGATTGATCTGAGTGAAGCAACTTCATAAAATGATCAATCTTTTTCATTTGAGAGTCTTAATCAATTAATCAATTTGAGTATTGACATATCCAAACAAATTCTGCAAGATTCTTACAACTGGAAAATTTAGGAAGATCAACATCTATGTATGTCAAAGTTCTTTCCAGCGCCACCATTGGTATCGACGCCTACATCATGGAAGTAGAGTTGGATATGGCATCCGGCCAGCCTGGGGTCACCATTGTGGGGCTGCCCGACATGGCGGTGAAAGAAAGCCGCGAGCGGGTTCGTGCCGCTCTGGTAAATTGCGGCTATAACTTTCCCGTCAAACGTATGACCTTCAATCTTGCCCCAGCCGATATCCCCAAAGAAGGGTCTTCGCTCGACCTGCCCATCGCGATTGCTATCTTGGCGGCGCAGGGGATGGTGCCGCTGGATTCGCTCGAAGACACCATGATCTTGGGAGAACTGGCCCTTGATGGGACTTTACGGCCGGTTCGCGGGGCGCTCCCCATTGCTATGGATGGGGCCAAACAGGGAGTCAAGCGCTTTCTGCTCCCCGAAGCCAATGTGAAAGAAGCCTCGGTGGTCGAAGAAATCGATTGCTTCCCGATTGAAACGCTTACACAGGCTTTAGAGTTTCTCAACGATGACACGGTGCTTACACCCTGCAAGGTGGATGTCAACGAACTCTTCAATCAATCGGCGCATTACGAACTCGATTTTTCGGAGGTCAAAGGGCAAGAGCATGTCAAGCGCGCGCTCGAAGTGGCCGCGGCTGGTGGGCATAACATTGTGATGATCGGCCCCCCGGGCTCGGGCAAATCGATGCTCGCCAAACGCTTGCCCAGCATTTTGCCGTTGATCAGTTTTGAAGAAGCGCTTGAAACTACCAAAATTCACAGCATTCACGGTTCACTGCCGGCCGATCATTCCATCATCGCTACTCGGCCTTTTCGCACCCCCCATCATTCGGTGTCCGATGCGGGTCTCATCGGCGGTGGGGCCATCCCCCGCCCCGGCGAGGTCAGCCTGGCGCATCACGGCATTTTGTTTTTGGATGAAATGCCCGAATTTTCCCGCAACGTGCTCGAAAATTTGCGCCAGCCGCTCGAGGATGGCACTGTAACCATCTCGCGGGTCTCGGGCTCACTCACTTTTCCCAGCCGTTTCATGCTGGTGGCCGCCGCCAACCCTTGCCCCTGCGGTTTTTTCGGCGACAGCGCCCATCAATGCCAATGCACCCCACAGCAGATTCAGCGCTATATGTCGAAACTCTCTGGCCCGCTGCTCGACCGCATCGACATTCATGTCGAAGTGCCCAGCGTCACCTTCGACGATATGCACGCTCCCGCCAACGGCGAGCCTTCCGAGAAAATCCGCTTACGGGTGAACCGGGCGCGGCATACCCAGCAGAAACGTTTTGCCGGATCGAGCATTTACTGCAATGCGCACATGCAATCGCAGGCCATCAAAGACTATTGCCCCATGGATGAGCCCACCCGCGACATGCTGCGCAGCGGCCTCGAACGCCTGGGGCTCTCTGCCCGCGCCTACGACCGGGTGATCAAAGTCTCGCGCACCATCGCCGACCTTGACAGCAGCGAAGCCATCCGCCCCGAACATGTATGTGAAGCGGTGCAATACCGCACCCTCGACCGCAAATTATGGCTGCGTTGAAAGATGGTATAATGAGTGTGGAGGCGGGCCCAATGGAAACCATAGAAATTCAAATGACAGTCGAATTAAAAAAATATATAGAAGAAAAAGCCAAAAAAGGCGGATACAAAAATCTCAGCGAGTTTGTTAATTCA
>CAZEZQ010000077.1:0-11722 GCA_964516245.1 uncultured bacterium
CTTGCCAAACAATTCAATAGCCAAATCTTCATTGGCAAAAGACCGGCAATTGATCGAATAAAATGGGCCGTGCCGGCGCATGCTGTGCTCATGGATGGTTCGCGCCAAGAGCTCTTTTCCCGTCCCGATGGGCCCGACGATTAATAAGCAATCGTCCCGTGTGGCCAAAATGCGCGCGAGCCGCACCACGTCTTTCATTTCGGGAGATTTCACTGTGATTTCACCAAATTGTTCCAGAAACGCATCGGGAGATTCATAACGGGCCAGACGATTTTTCAATAGGCTGGTGTCCAGCGCCCGTTCCATAAGCAAGAGCAATTCTTCTTGTATAATGGGTTCGCAAATGCAGTAACTGTCTAACAATTGGGCGCATTCATACGCTTCCTGCGTCTTGCCTTCTTCTCCAACGACAATCAGAGCATCACCAAAGTTTTCGGCTTCCGCTGCACGGTTTTCCAACGTATCCGAGTAGACTTCATAATTGTCTACATCCAGGATGACAACCTTTGAAGGTTCACGGCTTGCTTGAACCATTAGCTTTTCAATGTTGTCTGAGAAATGAACTTTGCATCCCGCCTTGGAAAGCATATTGGCGATTGTCTTCCGCTTTGATTCATCTGACATGAGAATTGTCAGCTGAACCCCTTTTAAAGCCGCTGGTGTTTTGTTCTTTTTTTTCATAATTGATGCTCCTAGTCTTTAATTTCAATCCCTAAGGCATCGTATTGGGATAGATTTTGTATGGTTTAACAGAAATAATTGAAAAGAACCATTTCTTCTCTTTATCTCTAATTTGTTGAAATAATATCGTTACAATTTCTCTCAAAAATGAAAAAACGTTCTATAACACTAATAGTTGACAATGAAATGTGTTCTAGGCAATCAAATTATCATTAATTAAAACAACTTTCTTTAAACGATGTATTTATCATATACAGTTAAAGAATATTTGGCAAGGTATATTTTTATGAAATCATAGAAATTTGCGTATATTTTAGATAATTTTTATATTTATTATAAAGTATTGAGTGAGGGGCTAATGAAAAATATCAAATTAAGAGAAATAATTATATTTGACTTTAAATTTGTTAAAATGAATGAACAAACGTAAACTTTCTACGTTTATTAATATCGTATTCCCTTCAAAAAATAAAGGTGCGCAAGTATGTCTCAAATCAGCATTGTGATCCCAACTTTCAATGGTGAATACTATTTGCAAAAATTATTGGATAAAATTGAACAACAAACCATTGCTCCCCATAAAGAAATTATAATTGTTGATTCTGGTTCAAGCGATCAAACCCTTCATCTAGCCAAACTCCACAATGCCAACATAGTCTCGATCCCGCAAAGTGAATTCAATCATGGCGCCACACGAAATCTAGGCATCAAACATGCGCAGGGTGAGTATATTTTCCTATTTACACAAGATGCAATACCTCATGAAACCACTTTTTTTGAACAAATGCTTGACTCAATGAATCATTATCAATCAGCTGGTGTTTATGCCCGGCAAGTGCCTAGAGACGATGCATCACCCCTGGTGAAACGGGATGTCGCCCGTTGGGTAAGTGGGTCTGCAAACCGGCGGGTGCAACACGTTCCCAATTGGCAATCCTTTTTAAGACTCTCACCCATGCAGCGTTATCTTTCTTGTGTGTTTGATAATGTCGCTAGTCTCATTCGCCGGGATGTATGGGAGAAAATTCCTTTCCCTTCCACACCGTTCGGTGAAGATATCGAGTGGGCATTTCGCGCTTTGTGCAATGGTTATTCCATTGTCTATGAACCAAATGCAGTGGTTAGCCACTCACACGAACGTTCTGTGAAATATGCCTACCAGCGAACCCTGGTTGATCATTGGCGGCTTTTTCATCTTTTCGGCCTTAGAACGATTCCAACCCGGTCTCATTTGTGCTCTTCGATAGGCAAAACCATTCTTAATGATTTTTCGTATCTGTTAACCAATCCCAATATGTCATACAAATGGTGGAAAAACTTCTACAATGTACCCTGTCATGCTTATATGACGGCTCTTGGCCAGTATTATGGAGCCAAAATGGCTGCTAGCGGGAAAGAAATATCACAATCGAAAGAAGTTTAGTTAGGTTCTTACGCATGATTTTTGAGGTTTTTCTCTCAGATTTACAAGTTAAATTAAATCAATAGGTGATGAGTTTAAGGGGAGGGCAAGGTTGTAAATGCGCCGTGGCGTGCTCCCGCCGAGCCGGTTTCTTGTTCAAGCGGCTCATCAGGAGATTCGCCCTCCCCAATGGATCTTGATTTTTTTATCACAACTCTCACTGTAGGGGCACGTTGTCCGCCACGGCGCGCAGATTCCTGTGTCTGCCTCGAATATGATTTCACTATACAGAAAACCATTCTGTGAGACAATCTCACAGAAATCACACGTAAGAATATAATAATTTCCAAATAATTTTTTTATTTTTACTTGATTCTCTCATTTTAGTGAATCAGAATTGAGTAAATTTATAAACCCAGTATAATTTGGTTATACATTCCTGATGATATCAACCATAAGATTTCAATAAACTATATGTTTTCAATAAAAGGGGAGAATTCAAAATGTTCCAAATTGATGCCGAAAAACCGGTAGAATTTTGCGACGGATTAAAACGGCGCGATTTTCTCCATGCCGGTGCCCTGTCGCTCTTGGGGCTAAGCCTACCTTCTTTCTTCTCGGCGCAAGCTCATGGGAAAGTGGATACTCAAAAAGAGAAAAATTGTATTTTGCTTTTTTTGGTAGGCGGGCCCAGCCAAATTGATACATTTGACATGAAACCCAATGCTCCTGCTGAAATCCGGGGTCCCTACAAACCCATCCAAACCAATGTCCCCGGCATGCAAATTTCTGAAATCTTTCCCAATACCGCCAAGGTTGCTGACAAATTCGCCATATTGCGTTCAATGTATCACACCGCGGCGGGCGTGCACGATACCGGCCATCAAATGATGCAAACCGGCCGCTTGTTCCAAAATGGGTTAGAACAACCCCATTGCGGTTGTGTCTATGGTTTTCTCAAAGGGGGGCAAAACAATCTTCCACCACACGTGATGATCCCCACACCCATCGGCAACACCGGTGGGAACATGCCGCACGGGCAGAGTGCAGGCTTTTTGGGCAAGGCGCATGACCCCTTTGTGATCAATGCTGATCCATCCAAACCCAACTTCAAAGTGCCTGATTTGCTCCCACCGGATTACATTTCGAATATCCGTATAGAACGGCGGCGAAAACTTAGAGAGGCTGTCGAACAATCAATGACCCATCTGGAAAAAAGCGAAGAAGCACAACTGCTGGATGGCAATTTTGAAAAAGCCTATAACCTGGTTTCTTCGCCGGAAGCGCGGCAGGCGTTTGATCTTACCCAAGAAAAAGAGGAACTGCGCGATAAATATGGACGCAACAAATTTGGCCAAGGCTGCCTTTTGGCGCGCCGATTGATCGAGAGCGGTGTGCGCTTCACCACCGTAAATATGTTTGAAACGGTGTTCAATGAAATCACTTGGGATATTCACGGCTCGGCGCCCTTCAGCCCCATCGAATGTTATTCTGACCTGGTTGGGCCCATGTTCGATAAGGCTTACAGCAGCCTGCTAACCGATTTGGATGAGCGCGGCATGCTCGAAGATACCTTGGTGTTGGCGATTGGCGAATTTGGCCGAAACCCAAAAATCAATCCAGCCGGGGGACGGGATCATTGGCCGCAATGCTGGTCGATCTTGTTTGCCGGCGGCGGGGTACAAGGCGGCCAGATAATCGGATCTACCGATGAAATCGGCGCGGCTCCGGTCGATCGCCCAACCACCCCGGCCGAAGTGGTGGCTACTGTGTACCACAGTTTGGGTATCGATCTTGAACACGAATTGCCGGGACCGGGCGGCCGCCCCATTCCCGTGGTTGATTACGGTGTAAAACCGATTATGGAACTATTCTCCTAATCCCCTTTCCCGGGGAGGTGAATATGGGAGAATCTTCCACTCAAACAAATACAATCCATCAGATTCTTTGGAATATGGGGTGATTCTATGTTTTGGAAAAATGCAAAAACGACAGCCCATCTATTGGTATTGGTTGTTTCAATCGCTTCATTCGGCTTTGCAAAATCAGAAATCAAAATTTTGCCCAGTGAAGTTCATCTGGATAGAAAAGACGCCAGCCATCAATTGTTGTTAGAACACTTCGAAGAAGGTCTGGCGGTTGGCGATTTAACTGGGCAAGCAACGTTTCGCAGCCAAGATGAGTCTGTGGCGCGCGTGGGTGAAAATGGGCATGTATATGCCGTTGGCAATGGCCAAACCGAGATCGTTGCTAACCATGACGGCCGGGAATTTTCAATACCAGTGAGCGTTAGTGGGTGTGATGAAACCTATCAAATTAGTTTCACCAATGATGTACAACCGGTGTTAACCAAAATGGGCTGCAATACCGGTGCCTGCCATGGGGCCGCAGCGGGGAAAAACGGCTTCAATCTTTCTCTGCGGGGCTACGATCATCCATCTGATTACGATGCCATCACCCGGCATGCCAATGGCCGCCGGGTAGTGTTGGCGGCGCCCGAACAGAGTTTGGTACTCATAAAACCTTCCATGCAAATCCCCCACGGGGGCGGGCAGCGATTTAAGAAAGATTCGTTGGAATATAACATCATCAAACGTTGGCTGGAACAAAACGCTCCCGCGCCTGATCCGGAAGCGAAAACAATAGATCACTTGGAAGTGTATCCTTCCAAAGTACGATTGGTCCAAGGCGATACCCAGCAACTCTTGGTGCAGGCGGTCTACAGCGATGGCTCACGCCGCGATGTCACCCGCTGGGTGAAATATGGAACTACCGATGACGGTGTGGCCCTGATCGGCGACCATGGCAAAGCCACGGTGAAGGGAAGTGGTTCGGCGGCGCTGACTGTGTGGTATGCCTCCAAAGTTTCGTTTGCCCGCGTCAATGTGCCTTATCCCAATGAGCTCGATCCATCGGTATTTGCCGAAGCGCCCCGGCATAACTACATCGATAACGCCATCCTCGATCAATTAAAAGTGTTGAACATAGCGCCATCAGAGCCAGCGGGAGATTTGGTGTTTATGCGGCGCGCCTATTTGGACACCATCGGCGTATTGCCCACCCAGCAAGAAATCACCCGATTCGTGTTGGATGAAAGCGAAGACAAGCGCGCCAAATTGATTGACCGTTTGTTGGAGCGTGATGAATTTGTCGATTATTGGTCGTACAAATGGTCGGATTTATTGCTGGTCAACAGCCGCCATTTGCCCAGCGAAGCGCTATGGGCCTATTACCGCTTTATTCGCAACGGCGTTAAAGAGAACCAAGGCTGGGATGAGTTTGTCCGCGGCATCATTACCGCCCAAGGCAGCAATTTGGAAAATGGCGCGGCCAACTATTATGTTATTCACAAAGAAAATTCCGATCTGACCGAAACCACATCGCAAGCCTTTTTGGGCATGTCGATTATGTGCGCCCGCTGCCACAACCACCCCATGGAAAAGTGGACGCAGGATGAATATTTCGGTATGGCCAATTTGTTTGCTCAAGTGAAACTGAAAAAAGGCAATCGTTCCGGTGAAATTTTCGTTCAATCCACTGACTTTGGCAATGTGTTACATCCCCTGTATAACAAACCCATGAAACCCAAACCGTTGGATGGTGAACCGCTGCCGCTCAACAGCGAGAAAAACCGCCGCGAACATTTGGCCGATTGGCTGACCTCAAAAGACAACCCCTACTTTGCCCGCGCTATTATCAACCGTGTGTGGGCCAATTTCATGGGACGGGGAATTGTTGAAGCGGTCGATGATCTGCGGTTGACCAATCCACCCAGCAACGAAGCCTTGTTCAGCGCCTTGGAAAAAGATTTTGTTGAGCATGGTTACGACATCAAGAGATTAATCAAACAAATCATGAATTCCGCCGCCTACCAGCGTTCCTCCAAACCACGATTGGGCAACGATGCCGATACCTCGCAGTTCGCCCGCTATTATATAGAACGTTTGCCCGCCGAGGTGATTCTAGACACCTATTCGCAAGTGACTGGGGTGCCGACCAACTTCAGCGGCTATCCCAATGGCTGGCGCGCTTTGCAACTGCCTGATTCCAGCGTTGCTTCCTATTTTCTCAAAACATTTGGACGGCCCATCCGCAATCAAACCTGCGAATGCGAACGCCAAAATACACCCACGTTGACCCAATCATTGCATCTCAGCAATGGCGAAACCTTGAACAAAAAATTGCAGGCGGAGAACAACTTAATCGAACATTATTTAGAAAAAGATTTGCCCCTGAAAGAAGTGATGTTCGACCTGTATTTGCGCGCCATGACTCGCGCGCCCAAAGATCATGAATACAAAGACGTCTTGGCCATGGCCGATGGCGAAACTGGATACAAAGCCATGAAGCAGGAAGAAAAACGCCAATTCTTAGAAGATTTGGTCTGGGCGGTATTGTCCAGCAAAGAATTTCTGTTTAACCACTAGGATGGGTCACGTCGTCTGACCCATCTTTATCTACTTTTATGTTGAAAAAATTTCCTCCATTTGGGGATAAATGTATTGAATAAGGAATAGCAATTATGAAGCGAAATGGGATGAAAGTAACAAACAACGGCTCGGCAGGAGCCTCGCCCTCCATTAGGGCAGCCTCCATTAGGGAAGTCTCTTTTAAGGAAGCCTCCTTTAGGGCAGCCAAATTTTTTCAATGTGCAATAATTGTACAATCATTAATCTTGCTATATGTTTGCAAATTATCCGCGCAAACTCTTACCTTTGAAAAAGACGTGCTGCCTATTTTCAAAGCCAATTGCGTGGGCTGCCATGGTGAGATGGATCCAGAAGCCGGGCTGAGCCTGCTGCAACTTTCCAAAGTTTTGCATGGGTCTGAACATGGACCGGTCGTAGCGGCAGGGAAACCCGGTGAAAGCAAATTGATCCAACTGGTAACAGGCCAGGCCAAACCCCATATGCCGCCACAACCGTTATTGCCGCTGCTGGAAGAAGAAATCGAAACCTTGCGGCAATGGATCGCGCAAAGCGCGGAACTCAAATCCGATGCACCGGTTAAAGCAGCAGAAGTGAAACAAGAGCCGGTGACTGAAAAAGAAGAGTCACCAAAGCCGGAACCTGAACCTATACCAGAACCGAAACCAGAACCTGAAAAAAAGAAAGAAGCGCCTAAACAGAAACAGGTGGCTAAGGTAGAACCCCATTCCGGGCCCAACTTTGAAAAAGAAATTCAACCCATCTTCAACAACAACTGCGTGGGGTGCCACGGCAACACCGATCCACAAGCCGGGTTAAAATTGCTTTCGCTTGAAGACTTGAAGAATGGCTCAACGAATGGCGATGTGGTAGTAATGGGCCAACCTGAAAAGAGCAAACTCTTGCAATTGGTGAGAGCAGACGGCAAACCGAAAATGCCGCCCAATCCATTGCCCGCATTAAGTGATGAACAAGTGGCCTTGATTGAAAAATGGATTGCTTCTGGAGCCGATTCAAGCGAGCCCAAGCAGGAAGAAAAACCAGTAGTACTAGTCGAGAGTACCCCTGCAGAAAAGCCGGAAATCGATATGAATGCCGACATCACTCCCAGTGGCCCCGTTGGCGCAGTGGCGTTTCATCCAATTCAACCGGTAGTGGCCATTGGTCGTTTGCATACGGTGGAGCTGTATGAGATCGATGCGGAACAAAATATCATGCGCCAGACCGCCGTTCTGCCCGGCCATGCCCAGGTGGTGCGCAGCCTTTCATTCAGCCCCGATGGCTCGCGTCTAGCGGCAGCGGGTGGACAGCCCTCAGTTCAGGGCGAGGTGATTGTTTGGGATGTAAAATCCCAAGAAGCGCTATACAAAATCAAAGGTCACAGCGACTGCATTTATGATGTCGAGTTTTCTCCAGATGGCAAAAAACTCGCCACCTGCAGTTACGACCGATTAGTGAAAGTGTGGAAGGCGGAAGACGGCAGCGAAGTGCGTACGCTGAAAGATCATGTGGATGCCGTGTATGACATCGCTTACAACCCAGATGGCTCGCGTCTGGCATCGGTCGCGGCCGACCGCAGCTTGAAAATTTGGGACCCGGATAGCGGCAAGCGCTTGTTTACCTTATCTGAACCTGAAGACGCCTTGCACACCGTCGCGTTTCACCCTAGCGGCAAGCAAATCGCCGCCGCGGGTGCGGATAAAATGATCCGCGTTTGGGAACTGAATGATTCAAGCGGAACCTTGTTAGAATCGAAATTCGCCCACGAAGGGGCTATTTTGAATATTGCATACAATTCAGATGGAACCTCGATTGTCTCAACCGCAGAAGATAGACTGGTGAAAGTTTGGAATACGGATACCTTTCTCGAATCTCATGTATTGCCCGCTCAGGCCGATTGGGTCAACGCGCTTGCGCTTAACAATGATGGCCAATGGATTGCAGCCGGACGGTATGATGGAAACACTGGCATCTATGAATTGAAAAACGGTGAGTTGCTGGCTTCTACATCCGAAAAACCGTCTGAAAAAATTGTTATGGTGGAAGACAAACTAGCATCAGAAGAAAAAGCAGAAGACAAAGATGAATCTGAAAAATCGGAAAGCGCCGAGCAAGAAAATACTGAAGATGAAAACAAAGAAGAACCCGAAGTGGTGAATGATGACCCCACGTTGGTAAGAGTGGTCAAAGGCAATGGAACCTATCTTTCTTCATTGCAATGGCTCACCCCCAAAGCCATCACCCGCGGAGAAACCACAACCCTCAAGATTCGCGGCAAAAACATCGACGGGGCCGAACTGATATTCGATCATCCCGGCATAGAGGGCAAAATCGTGGATCGCGAAAAACACCCATTCAACAAACTGGTGCGCCGCGATCAAAACACCAGCGCAGAAATCGTGGATACCGGACGCCCGCAAACTCTGACGGTGGAATTAACGGTCTCGGATGATGTTTCCACTGGAATCCATAATATTCGGGTGAAAACTCCACTTGTTACTTCCAATGCATTGTCGTTTGCCGTTGAACCGTGGGCAGCGGTTGAAGAGAAAGAAAGCAACAACAAACTTGAAGAAGCCCAAACGGTGGAATTTCCCGCGATATTGGCTGGCAGGATCAATGAGTTTGGCGATGAAGACTTTTACCGTTTTGAAGCCGAAGCGGGCGATGAATGGGTATTTGACACCGTAGCCAGCCGTATTGGTTCGAACATGTATTCGGTGATTGAGGTGTTGGATGCAAACGGGACGGTAATCGCCGATAGCCAAACTTATACCGAAGGCCGCGATGCTATGCTGGGATGCCGCATTGCCGAATCCGGTGAATACTTCGTTCGGGTAAGTGAAAAGAACCTGCGCAGCGGCGGCGAGTACCGCATTCATGTAACCGGCCGGCCCATGATCACCAATGTCTTTCCCCTCGGCGGCCAGCGCGGCGCCACCACGCCAGTTGAAGTGCAGGGTTTCAATCTCAAAGGCGATATCACAGCAGAACTCACCATCGACGAAGATCATGAGGGCCGCAATACTTGGCTGCGTTATTCTTCATCGAGCGGCAAAGCGGTCAATTCATGGAAAATGGCGGTCAGCGATACGCCGGAAATTATAGAAAAAGAAAATAACGACTCCACCGCAGACGCTATGCCGGTGCAAGCGCCTGTAACGGTAAACGGCCGTCTCTACAAACCCAATAGCCAAAAGCCTGATCAGGATTACTTCAAGTTTTCTGCCAATCAAGGCCAACCACTGGTGCTCGAAGTAGAGGCGCAGCAATACGGCTCACCGGTGGATTCGATGATAGAGATTTTGCACGCTGACGGCTCTCCCATCGAAATCGCCACCGTGCGCTGCGAAGCCGAAACTTTCTTAACACTGGCAGACCGCGACTCGCGCTCCCGCGGCATGAGGTTGGATACGTGGGAAGATATAGCCATTAACGATTATATGATGGTGGGCTCGGAAATCATAAAAGTGGCCAAACTGCCCGATTACTCGGATGAGGATGTCTTATTCCATTCCAACGCGCTGCGCGGATGGCGGTATACGTATTTTGGCACCACATCGGGCTACCATGCGGTGCACGACCCTGCTTATAAAGTTTCGATTCATCCACCGGATACCGAATTCCCCCCCAATGGCATGCCGGTGTTTACCTTGTATGCTGAGAACGATGATGGCGGCGCGCCCTATCACGACCGTGATTCGTATTTCGTGTTTGAGCCACCCAAAGATGGTGACTATATCGTAAAACTGAGCGATAGCTTTGGCAATTGCGGCATTGAATGCGTGTACCGGCTCAGCATTCACCCACCGCAGCCTGATTTCGATATCAACATTGACGCCAACCGCCCCAATATCCCCGCGGGCGGTTCGTATCCCATTCGTGTAATTGTTTCACGCATTGATGGATTTAATGGACCGGTGGATGTGGAAATCAAAGGCTTGCCCGAAGGCTTCAGCGCTGAACCGGCTGCTGTGCTAGAAGGCGAAGAAACCATTTCACTACGCTTGCATGCGGATGAAGATGCGAAAACGACCATCTACGATTCGAGTTTCACTGTAATCGCCAGCGCTAAAATTGATGGTGAAGTAGTGAAACGAGAAGACAAATTCGACATGATCACGGTTACCCAAAACCCGGATGTGGTGGTATGGCAGAATCCAAAAGAGATTGAACTGACAGCGGGCAATACGGTGCAAGTTGAGTTAAAAGTGGAACGCCACAACGGCTTCAACGGCCGGGTGCCGATCGATGTGCGCAACCTTCCGCACGGCGTCTATGTGATGGATACCGGGCTCAACGGCATCATGGTGAAAGAAGGCGAGAACACCCGAACCATGACCATCTTCGCCGAACCCTGGGTGAAGGACGTAACCGTGCCCATCTTCTCCATCGCCAACGTCGAAACCAAATCACCTATCCCCAACCGCAATGTTTCGGGCATATCCACCCTGCGCATCAAACAGCGCGATCAACTGGCGCAGAATTAATGGGAGTGGAAAAAATTTGGAGCGCAGGCGTCCTCGCCTGCTTCTAAATCTTTTTACCATAAAGGCTTTCTCATTTATACGCCCAATTCTCCACTTGGAGATTATCCACACGTTCAAACTCTTTCATATTGTTGGTTACAAAAATCAAATTTTTGCGCACCGCTTGCGCGGCGAGAAGCATGTCAATTTCACTGATGGGTTTTCCTATTTGTTCCAGTTGGGTTCTGATTTTCCCGTAGGTTACCGCGTCTTTGTCGTCAAAGAAAATAATGGAATAGATGGAAAGAAATTCGAGTAAGGCGAATTTGTTTTTATCTTTGTGTTGGCTTTTCTCCACACCGTATTCCAACTCGGCTATAGTCAATGAAGAAATGAATATTCTATCAGTTCGTTTCGATTTGAGTTTTTTCAATACTTCTTTGGGTTTTTTCTTAATGATGTAAATACAAATGTTGGTGTCCAGCAAATACATTATAAATCTTCTCTTTTGGTTGTAGATGCTGGCATGCGCCCTTCGGACATAAAGTCGTCAGTAAATTCGTTAAGTCCCTGCAGAAAGACTTCCCAGGCTTTGTCTTCCGGAACCAGAATCACGGTGATTCTGCCCGACGGAGAAGTGCTGGCCGACACCTATGAGAACCCGGCGATGATGGAAAACCACCTCCACCGCCCGGAAATTGATGCCGCTTTCTCAGGAGGAACCGGCCAGTCGATTCGCTTCA